>MVCZ01000146.1 GCA_002049825.1 Candidatus Zhuqueibacterota bacterium 4484_188 | reverse complement strand
TATGGTGTGGGCGTAGCCGGTGCCGGAAACCTGACTCTGCGCGGACTGGGCGGAAAACCCAATTCCCAGGTGCTGGTGCTGATTAACGGTCGTCCCGATTTTATGGGCATTTTCGGTCACCCGCTGCCCGATGTGTACGGCCTGGACGGGATTGAAAAGATTGAAGTGGTAAAAGGACCTTCTTCGGCGGTGTTCGGCTCGAATGCTATTGCCGGTGTGGTAAACCTGATCACCAGTTCGCCCACCCGGAACCAGGTGCTGTTCAGCGCCCGGGCGGGCAACTACAACACCTATCTCCAAAGGACTTCGCTCAACCTTCAAACGGGGCAGACAAATTTCCGGCTGGGTTTGTCTCACCAGAGCAGCAGCGGACATATTCCGCTCACCGGTTTTGAAGGCTGGAACCTGCAGGCGCGGGTGGACCGGGCAATCAGCCCGGCATGGAAATTGAGTATTGACGGCAGGTACACCCCCTACCGGTTTGACGATCCTGCGATGGGAAAAGACGTGGCAAAATTAGGATACTACGGAGACATCCGGCGCGGAATGGCAGACATTCAACTGAAGGGAAAATGGCGCAAGCTGCACAATTCATTTCACCTGTATTCCAACTTAGGACACCACCGCTTTTTTGACGGATTCGAATCCCACGATTTTACTTACGGTCTGTCTTCTTACCAGAATATGAATTTCAATACAAAAACCCAAATCGGTTTTGGCGTCGATGCCGTTTCCTACGGCGGGAAAGCAAAAAATGTGGTTTTCCCACAGGCACCACCGGAACGTTCACTGCACACGGTTAATTCATTCCGGGGTTACTTAGTGGGGTTTTATTCTCCCGTTTCGCAATTTACCATTAAAGGCGGCTTGGGCTACCAGTACACTTCTTTGAAAATCCAAAAGCTGACCCCAACCGTGGGATTTTCTTATCTTCCTTTGCACAACATCAAGTTTTTTGCCAGCTTGAACCGGGGATTTCGTCTACCCACTTTGCAGGAGCTGTACCTGTTTCCGGTATCGAATGCCCGTTTAGAACCGGAGGAAGTCAAAACCGTTGAGGGTGGCACCATCATTTATATCTCCGGTAAGAATTTTTTCAAAGCGACCTACTTCCGCAACCATATTCAAAATCGAATTCAACTAATTGCAAATCCTGCCGCACCGCCGCCGCAACTGTTCCGGAACAGCGGAGAAGCCGATCAGTGGGGCGCCGAATTTTTATTGAATGCACAACTTCTGCCGTCGCTGCGTTCACAGATTTCCTACAGTTACCTGGACCCCGGCAACCTGTTAGCTTTTAACCCGCGCAACATGATCAAGTATTTTATCAATTACCGCTATCGCTCGCTCACGCTTTCCGTATTCGGAAAATACCTCACCGGTCTGTACCAGAGCAACTCGCCCGATTCCCGGCTGGATGATTACCACCTGGTCAACCTGGCGATTGCTTACCCGGTCGGTTACTTTACTTTTGATCTGCAACTGCGCAACCTCCTGAACGCCAAATACCGGGTGCTGCAGGATTACCCGGCGCCGGGATTCACTTTTCTGGCAGGGTTTACCCTGCGAAGACCCTGGCAGTAACAGCAATCGATTCTATTCATTGAAGTGAGCTGATGCAAGATAATAAAACCCGGCAAATGGAATCTGAAAATATTTCCCGCTATGTTCCGCTGGCAGCACTTTTTGCCGCCCTGGGACTCATCTTTCCGGTGTTTTTTCACCTTGTTGGTCTGGGCAGCACTTTCCTGCCGATGTTTTTACCAATCCTGATGGGCAGTCTTTTACTTCCCCTGAAACTGGCGCTGAGTATCAGCATTGTCACACCGCTGCTTTCCTTCCTGTTTACCGGAATGCCGCCGCTGTACCCGCCCATTCTGCCGGTGATGGTCACGGAACTCGCGCTGATCGGTGCCATCGGTTCTTTTTTGTTCTTTCATAAAAAAGCACCCCTCTGGCTGACGCTGGTAACCGCAGTTTTAGCAGACCGTATCGTGCTGTTTGTTTTCGTCTTCTGGCTGGCGCCGCTTTTTGGCTTGCCGGAAAAAGCGTTTTCTATCGCTGCGGTTCTCCACGGAATTCCGGGCATTGTTCTTATTTTTACCGTAATTCCAATGACCTTCCGTTTTCTGAAAGATAAATACCCGCAAGTCTTCCGGCAGACATTCACCGAAAGAAAGGAACCCGCTAATGGCAACTGACCGGATTCACCAACAATTTTTTGACCGTCATGCACCCACCTGGGACGAAGAAGAAAACGCAGAAAAAATTGCCGCCTTACAGAAGGTCTTCAAATCACTTGGTCAGCAGCTTAGCGGAAACATATTAGATTTGGGCTGCGGTACCGGGATTCTGGTGCCGCTTGTCCGGCAGTTCGGGAGTGATTTTCACCTGTACGAACTTGACCTGTCACTATCCATGATTCGGCAAAACCGCAACCGCTGGCAAACCGACCGTGAATTGTTCCAGATAAATGCTGACGTACACCAGCTTCCTTTTCCTTTAGCACAATTCGACACGCTTCTTTGTTTTGCCGCCCTGCCGCACTTCGCCAACCAATCAGTTGCCCTGCAGGAATTCACCCGCGTGCTCAAACCGGACGGTTTTTTGGTGGTGCTCCACTTAATGAGCAGCACCATTTTGAATCGCTACCACCGGCTGACAGACCCGGCAGTTGCCCGGGACCGGCTGCCCACAGTTTCAGAACTGGCGGCACAACTTAACCGGCTGGGCTTCGCGGTTTTGCGGAAAACAGAAAAAGAAGATTTGTATTTGGTTGTCGCAAAAAACACCGGTAGAGAACAGACCGGTTTTGCCGGGAAATAAAGCGCGAATATTCCCGACACGGTTGAACCCTCCGGAGGCTGCGTGGTTGTGTAAAACCGGCTCATTCGGTAATTTTTTTACGTAAACTTGCCCGATTTTTACCGGATTTATATTTACGAAAGCAAAACGGGGCAGGAACGTACATGACAACTCACCAGCACATTGTCGCCATTTTCGGAGCAGGAGTAGCCGGTTCCGAAGCAGCCTTCCAACTTGCACTGCATGGGATTTAGGTGGTTGTATTCGAACTAAGTTTATTGCCCTACGGCAAAATTGAGGAAGGTTTACCGAAGTGGCACATTAAATTGTGCAATCAGGAATAAGATAAAATCGATTCGCAAGTAAACCTTTCCGATATTGAGTTCGTTCCTGGTGTAAGTCTGGGCAAAGAACTGAGCTTGCCGGGTTGGTTTTTAAGCAGACAAAAACAGAGGGAGAAAAAATCAGCCTGGTGCCCGGCAGCGAAATCGTGATAAAATCTCCGTTGGTGGTTTCTTCAATCGGGAGCGTTCCCGGGCAGTTGCCGGGAATTCCCTATCGCGGGGATCTGATTGCTGTTGACGATCCGGAAACCGGGCGGATCGAGGGCTTTGAAAATGTTTTTGCACTGGGTAATGCGGTTACCGGGCGGGGCAACATTCGCGAATCAATGATTCACGGGCGACAGATTTCCCGGCGGTCGGCGGAAGATTTCCACTGGCAGGAAGCAGAATTCGAAGAGCTGCTGCGTACCCGAGAAGCGGATTCGCGCAAACAGATCGAGAAAATCAGCGCCGCACTAAACACACGGAGATCTGTCAGTCCTGCTGATCTTCAGCGAATTGCCGACCGGGTAAAGCAGCTTAAGAAAGAAGCGAACTACCACAGGAACTACCCGGAATGGATTGCCCGCCATAAACCAGTGCGTCTGGAAGATGTGTTGGGAAAGTAACTTTAGATCTGACTGGAAGCGAAGAAAAATCTTCTCCATAAGATTAAAAGATTCCTCACCCTGCTAAAGCAGGGATTCGGAATGACACTAAATTTATGATCAGTTCCGAAATTTAAACCGGAAATCAGACCGCCTGGGAACGAAGGAAGTGTGTTTCACCTGCGATCCGAACCGCTGGTAATTTTTCGCGATAAAGTGCTGCCACTTTTCCGGCACCTCATCGTCCGGGTAAATGGCATTTACCGGGCACTCCGGCTGGCAGGCGCCGCAGTCGATACATTCCTCCGGATGAATATAGAGCTGCTCATTCAATGCCTTCATCCGCTCTTTATCGGTTGGCGGATAAATACAATCCAGCGGGCAGACTTCCACACAGGCGGTGTTGCAAACACCTTCGCACGGTTCGGTAATAATATAGGTCATCTTAAAAACTCCGCTCAGTCAATCAAATCATTTGCTTAAATAATAAAATTAGAATGTATGAAAGATAAGAACCTAATTTTTACTGTGTTATTTTTCTCTTGGCCAATAAAGCTTTAACTTACTACAAATAAATATTATGCTTTCATCACTGGCCTCAAGAGTCGCTACATTTGCGAAACTCTCTTTGTACCATTATTACAAGGAATTTGCGTTTCTTAGTAAAAGCACAAGTTATAAAGTAACAACCCACTGACATAGAGATGATACCTGATCATCATTTGTTAAATTAGCCGCATTTGCTAAAGTACCCGACTTTAATTGAGAAAAGATCTCCTCTGCCATACTATTTTGTATTGCTGCTCCTACAAAGAAAGTCAAGGGGGACATAGACTGATTTTCAAATGCCTTTCTGATTCTTTCGAGAGCTGAATTTGCCGTTTTCCAATGCTCATCAGCACCGGCAGGATCAATTCCACCTTTTAGTTCTCCGAGTGCAATATACTTAGATGGCTCACGATGTATTGATTGTGATTTAATAGCTTTAAATTCTACATTAAGTAAACATAAATCAACATTTTTATTTACCAGTGGAACTTTTTTGTTGTAGATCAAAGTTCTCCAATTTTTATTAGCTTCCCAACTAATACCTTTTAAGTGCATTTCAATATTTGTATCATCGCCAGATTTTAATATCCATTTTCTACTTCTAAAATCATACCAGTAAAAAGAAATACCATAAATATTCAAAGCGGAAATAATAGCACGTGAAAGTTTACGTTCTCCTAAGACTCCTCCCAAGTTGCGCATCATACCACCAAGTTGATCTCCTTTTGTCAATAAAAAACGGTAAACTAATTCCTCCACAAATTGATTACCTGCCGGTTCTAAAAAATTCTTTATTAGCCTGTTAATCGCTTCCAATTTATCATCATGTGTTAAGTACTTCAACGCTTTGTCAGAAATTCCGGCAGCGGTTAATAGGGGTTTTTCGATTTCAGAAATTTTCAGTAGGTCGTTTGGCTTTGAAGCTCTTGATGCCGCAACCTTTAAAGCTTTGGCATCAGAAATAAAAGGAACTTTTCTTTGGCTTTTTTCTAAAGCCAATTCAATGAATCCTGCTCGTGTTGCTTCATACTTTGTTACTAAATCTGCACTGGAGCTTAGATGATCCCTAAAGGATTTTTCATTTCTAACCGGCAATTTTCCTCCAGACGTAAACACATTTTCGTAATTCGGTTCGACCGTGATTTCCCATTTGCTGACTACTATTTCCTTTCCCAACAGGAAGGGTCCAAATCTTTTCAATTGTTAAACCAAAGGATTCAGCAAAATCTGAAAGAATAAGATCTACAGGAATTTCTTCTCCCCCATATCGAACATTATCGTTAACCATCACTACAGAACCATTTGGTTTTAATATCCTGTGCATTTCAAAAATAATAAAAGCCATCTCAAGGAAATAATTTTTCACCATTCTAGGAATATTTGAATTATTAAGTAACCCACTATGGTTTAATTTTTGTAATTGATAATTTACTTCCTGCATAGCTCCACATGAATTATATACTGAAGCGATTTTTTCAAAATCGGGGAGCTTATTCAAATTATGATAAGTTGACCTGAGAGTAGCATATTTTTCTTTATTTTCTACTGTACATGAAAGCATTGTTTGACGAAGGTTCTTTACAGCTTCATCATCATATCCCAAAAACACCAATTCAAGTGCGTAGGTTCTAGTATAATCATAGCGATTACAATATGGTGGAGAAGTCATTATAAAATCAAAAGAATTCGTTTCTAATTTTGGTAGCATTTCTAAAGATGAACCTTCGAGTATATTAAGTGACGGTTCTTTATTCCAATTTTGTTTATTGTTTGAAAACAACTCTAAATTAACAACTGGGTTTAAATCTTGTTTAATTTGATTCAGTTTTTTCTCTATCGCTTCTTGAAAAGAATATATTTTGCCTTTGTTAAACTTGGTTTTTCCCCAACTTCTATTTGCTCGATAATCCCATCTTAAATATTGACCATCTTTACGAGTATAACTTATTTCTTCCAATATGGAGAAAGCCGCAAATTTAAATAGCGTTTTAATATCTGCATTGGAAATATTATTACAGTGTTCCAAATATAAATTTAACAACTTTTCATTCTCTCCCGGATAAGCCCCTTTAGTTATTGGAATATTTTTTAGCTTGTTCATAGGAGTTTTATTAATATCAAATTTTCTCCAAACTTCTTTGATTGTTTTAGCAAACTCCTTTCCATCAACTTTCTCAGACGCTAATCTAGCTTGCATTGCAAAAATACCGACTGGAAGTATTTCTATTCCGGTTGCATCCCAGCCAAGTTCTTTTGCCGCAAATAAAGTAGAACCTGCACCAGCAAACGGATCTAAAATGTGACCAACTTTGGGATGATATTTATTTATGAAGTATTTTACAAGCCTTTTAGAAAACCCTTCTTTATATTTAAACCATCTATAAAGTGCTTCTTGTTTATTGGCCTGAAAGCTAACCAAAGTCCGGTCTAGTTTTTGATCTGTTTTGATCAGATGCTTATATTTTCGATATAGCTTTTCTCGTTCAGTGGCGGTTTTTATTGTTCCTGCTATTTCCATTTTTATCTTTCTTGAACGTAATATTCGTTTTTTTTCATCTTACAATTTAGAATAACTTATCGCAATAGAAAAATACTTTCTCCTATAAGACCTTATTCCCGGGTGAAAAGGTAAGTACTCTGTCATTGTGAGGAGTGAAACGACGAAGCCTGTCTGCCCTGCCTGCCGAGGCATTCAGGCAGGCGGCGTAGCCAGGCGGGCAATCTCGTTACTTATCCTGGGATTGCCTGCCTGGCAAGCCAACGGCAGACAGACTTCTCCCGGCAAGCCGGGATCGCAATGACTTTACCACCAGTTATTGAGGTCTTATTTTCTACTAAAAATAAGAAATCTATACCTTAGAAATAATCTTTAACCAATCTAAAGGCTTTTTTACATTCTACAAATCAAATTCATTCTTCATAAAATCCGAGAAATTTCTCCGGGAAAAAATATCCAGCG
>MVCZ01000145.1 GCA_002049825.1 Candidatus Zhuqueibacterota bacterium 4484_188 | reverse complement strand
AAGTTAAGTTATAGTTATCGACAATTTTATTATTTCACCGGTTAATCTCATTCAGAAAAGATTGAACAACCGCGAAAATATCTGCTGTTTTTTTACATTCCGGTAAAACATCCCGAATCATTTCTACATAACGTCTTGCTTTAATATGCCGGAGAGTCGGGGTGAAGTTGATGTCAAAAACCCATCCGACCTGAAGTAATTTAAAATCGTTGAGGTTTTTCACATGTTTGATGTTAACTATTTTCTTATTTATCAAATCTTGATAAACTTGCTCTGAAATTTCCGGCGTATCGGGAAGACCAAGCTCAATCGCACCATTTCGTTTCCCATCTTTCTGATGGTAATAATCAGTAACGACTTTCAAAATATCCAGTTTATCCGCATCCCGAAGTAATCTTGTAAAAAATAAGCAGGTTTCAGTTTCTTCCCGCGGCACAGTAGCACGGTTGTGATAAAGAATCGTTCGAAAAATTACATCTTGCACCGGCAGATCGAAACTGCCCAGGATATTACTTTTCTTAAGTATTTTTACTCCCAACGCCGCGTGATCAACTGATTGACTATCTACAAATGTTTTATAAACAGCGTATTGTTCGAATCGGCCAATATCGTGTAATAGAGCAATGATTTCAGATAAATAAAGTTTATTTTTATTTATTTTCAGTTGGTTACCAATATCTAAAATTTCCTGGCATACTCGTATGGTATGTTCTTCTTTCAGAGCAATATTTTTCTGCTGATCCTCATCACCGGTTTTGAATGTTTGCACATAGTTGTAAAACCATTTTTTAAGATCGTTTACATTTTCCGGGGTTATTTTTATAAGCATTATTTTCTTATTTCCTTTTTGATCCGAATCAATGGATATGTAAACCTCGGTCTAATCTTGCACACATCAGGTCCCTGGCTGATTTGTATTTATTCCTAAACTCTGTGATGCAATCCTGTGATCCCTGCAAAGCTGCCAGGGCGGCATATTGTGAAATAACCGGCGCACAAATAGTAAAGGGAATGTGTGCTTTGTTGATTTGGGGAATCAGCTCTTCGTGAGCGTGCAAATAACCGACTCGCCAACCGGTCATAGCATAAGTTTTGGTGAAGGTAAAGGTGCTCACTGCATTTTTACGCATTTCCGGAATAGAAGCAATACTGAAATGAGTCTGTCCATCGAAAGTAAAATATTCGTAAGCCTCGTCGGTGATTACCATAAGATTATGATCCAGGGCAATTTCAGCCAACTGGCGGAGATGGTTTTCGGTGAAAACCGTTCCCGACGGATTACTCGGCGAACAATATATAATAGCCTTTGTCTTGGCTGTGATGGCTTTTTTTATTCCCTCAATATCTAAGATAAATCCTTCTTCTTCAATCAGAGGAACAAAAACCGGTTTTGCCGATGCCAGAACGACCTGATTAACATGGGTCGAATAGGTAGGAGAAGGAAGAATAACCTCATCCCCCGGGTCGACGATTGCCATAATAGCAGCAGACAAGCCTTCAATGGCTCCGGTGGTTACAATGATTTGAGATGGATTGGCATAGATATGATTATCTCTGGAAAGCTTTTCAACGATTGTCTCACGCAGTTTTAACAGTCCCATGCTTTCCGAGTAGCCATCAACCAGTTTTTCATTCAGCGCTTCGATAGCTGCCTTTCGTATGTGTTCCGGCGCCCCGGAGGTTGGTTTGGCCCAGGACAAAAAGGCTACATCTTCAATTTCTTTCGACAACCGGGTCATTTCGTGGATGGCTGATTTGGGTATCTTTAGTACCCGTTCTGATGCACGGGAAAAACTATTCATTTCACTATCTCCATTCTTTACCCTTTACTCATTTTTTTATTTTATGAAAAACCTTCTCGAGAACCTCCCTGCTCTAAAAATATCGCTCGCATTTCTTTACAAAACTTCCTTTTCAGTAGGGGTAATTTCTTTAGATTTGTACTCCTGTGAAGGACTTCTCTTTATCACAAATTCTCCCACACCGGTTTCGACCAGTTCGCCAACTAAATCACATTTTATCACCAGCAGAAAATAGATGTTTTGCGGAACATCAATGAGACCTTCTAAATTCCCCTGACCTTTGGATATAATGACATCCGCTTCATTGAATATGGCTTTAAATTCATCCGATGCGGTTTCCCAAACGACACCCGGCGAATCGTCCCCGGTGGTAATGACGGTAGCAACATCTTCCATCCCCACCAATTTCGCATCTTCGATGGTCACATCATTAATAATCGGTCCGCCGCGAACGGCAAAATACATTTCGGGAAGACCAAGGGTTTGTAAAAACAGCTTGTCCATCACAATTTCACCGCAATTGTCGCCGAGATAAAGCAGGGTTCTGGCAGACTTCAGATCATCTCTCAACTGTTGTGAATCATCAATAGCAAATTGTGCCCGTGTTACCCGGTTTATCGTTTCCATAATATCCATTTGCGCCTGCGGTCCAAAATCGATGACGTTCCCGGCGACTGCCAGCCGCATGGCGGTATCGAAAGAATCAGTAGAAGTTTCTATCTGATTTTCGAATTGCGGTTGCAAATCCAACATCATGCGGTTGTATTTTTCTTTGATTTCCCGGTAGGGATCGGAATTATTGAGTTCTTCGCGAATCATGCGGTGCATTTCCCTACCCAGTGCCGGGGGAGACTGCCGGAAATCCGCCCGGGAAAGAAACGCCAGCAGACGGCGCATTGCCGCTTCTTTTGATTCTTCCGGGAGCATTCCGGTTTTTATGAGTCGTAAAAAGCTATTGACGGTGCAGGGAATACAGTCTAAAGAAACAATCATTAATCAGATATCCTCTTGTATTTGTTCAAAGTCCTAACGCTCGTTAACCCAGCTATTCGCCATATCTACTATCCACTTCGCCACTCTGATGTCAGGCAATAAACCGGTTGGAGAGAAAACAATGTTTTTACCTGAAAAGAGGTTTTTAACATTCGTCTGCTTCCCCATAAAATTAAATACCGGGGAGCTTGCCATCTTATCTGTACCCATCGACAAATATAATCCGACAACAAGTGTTTTTGACTTTTTTTCCGCAGCTTTTAAAATGACTGGAACACCTTGGCTTGAAAAACCCTGACCGACTTCAACAAAGACATAATCAAAATAATCAATACCGGTGTGAGCGCAAATATAGTAACCAATGTCCTGACACATCGAATCCCAAAATGTTAAAAAATCGTCATCACCATGAGCCAGAAGTACTACTGCTTCCGAATCCGGTTTTGTTGATAATTCCTGAACCCGTGTCAACATAATTCCCTTTAACACATTGCTGCTGCTCAGGGTAGGTCCGAGCGTCATATTTATCTCTGTTTGAACAATTGCTGTGCCTTCCTTCTTTATCCTTTCTCTCATTTCACAATCGCCATACAATCCCAGGATAGTCGGAATATCAAACACCGAATGCCCCGATGGAGCGATAAACAGGGGCACAGCAAATACGCGCTGTATTCCTGCACGTTCAAATTCTTTAATAGCTGAATGAATGGAAGGCTCGGCAAATTCCATGAAAGCAACCCTGACAGATTCAAAACGTTTTGTTTCATTTTTAGCCAAAATTGTTTTCACTTCGTCCTCTAATTTCAGTACCCTATCGTTCCATTTTGACATTGGGGATCCGTGAGCTATGATAAGTAAAACAGCCTTTTCCTGGCTGAAGACAATATTAAAACTAAAAAGAAGAACGAAAACAATAAAACTAAAATAATTTATTTTTCTCATTCTAATAATTACTCCTTATCATTCTATAAATTATTTATTTCAAAGTATTGTATAACTATTAAGAACACTTTTGAAAAGGAGGAACTTGCCATGTCAAATATTTTAATATGCCTCAAGGTTTTATTGCCGTACTTGTTTTGGGGCATTCTTTTCATCGGACTCTCATTAATGATTGTCTATTCAATTTTCCAAAATGGACATATTAAAGACCGGAAACAAAAATGGTTTAAGTGGAGCCGCGATCAAAAGAATAGCTATTTCGATTAACAATTTTTCGCACACTGAAAAATACTCCTTATTGCTTCCACTTCCAATACCTTCTAAACAGTCCCCGATCCTCAAAAACAGTAATTAACGCTTTTCTCGCCTGAACACCAATCAATGAACTTCAATTCCTTCCTACTTAGCAGGAAACAGAGTGCAGAATAATTTTTGATATAATGATTTATATTACCGAACCACCTTTTAGCCCGTGTTATTCTCCGTATCAAAGTCAAATATGATTATTATTTCTTCATCTCAATCTTCCAGAACATTCCAGTCTTTCGTGTCCCCGGGTGGTTTCATTCTATGATTTCGGGCTAAAGCACACCAGAGTCCCAATATGCCAATTACTATGCCGGAAATAATAAAATTCCAGGAAGAAAGCAGTCTGAATACAATACCGCTTAAAAATATCCACACGCCCAGGGTACCAATTACCCATCCTTTCCAATTTTTAGAACCCCAAAGTCCGAAAATGGCAGCCAAAATTCCAACAACTATTAAATTTGTTGAAATCTGTAAATATACAATAATTCCGGAAATAACTAACCAGAGTCCCAGAACAAAATTGATAAAGCCTTGCCACATTTTATGGTCCTCCAATTTGTAAATCTTATTTCAGTAAGCATCCGATTGCATTAAAAATGATTTTCAATAAATTGAACCCAAAAAGTAAATAAAAGAATCTATTCATGCAAAATAATAGCAAACACTTAAATTTTCATGATAACAGAAATCGTTCTTTTTACGATTAAATAAACAAAAAATTACTGTCTTTTACCGAACAACAATGTTCCAATCCGAACGATATTTGCGCCCTCCTCGATGGCAATCTGATAACTATTACTCATTCCCATTGAAAGATATCGCATTTCCACATTCGGAATTCCCGCTTGAGCTATACGATCGAAAACTGCCCTGGTGGCTCTGAAGTATGGTCTGGCATCTTCGGGATTACCAAAACGAGGTCCCATAGTCATCAATCCCTGAATTCGCAGGTTTGGTAATTGATTGATCTGAAGAATCAGATCATCCACTTTTTCGGGCAAGACACCGGTTTTATTCGATTCTTTTCCGCTATTAATTTCAATCAGGACTGGCATGATTTTGCTTTCCAACTTACATCTTTTATTCAATAGTTCGGCAAGTTCCACCGAATCGACTGTCTCAATCATATCAAAGATTTTTACTGCTTTTTTAACCTTGTTGCGCTGTAAATGTCCGATCATGTGCCACTCAACCTGGTTACCGATTACCTGGTACATTTTTTCTGCTTCCTGCACATAATTGTAACCGATAACTTTTATCCCGGCACGGATTACAATTTTAACTTCTTCCGGTGTTCTGGTTTTCGCAGCAACAACCAGTAGCACATTTTCCGGTAAAGATTGAATAATTTGCCGTACAGATTGTTCGATATTACGAGTATTCATCGGGATTGCCTCACTTTCATATTTTCGATATAATCGGAATCAAATGTTTCCGCGCCGTCTCCGCTTCAGCTCTCAAGCCTTGCAATTCCTGTTCGGAAAGCGGAACTTCCACTTCTTCCTTTAGAAAAGCGGCATTCTTCATTCTCTCAATTCTCATAAAAAGTTTCATGGGTTTTTCCGAGCGAGCGAACATAAGATTATCAGCAGCATTTTCCAGCATCAAAATAGTCTCCTTATAAACCGTGGTACTCACCGAGAAAATGCAATTATCATTTTGCAGCGAAGTCGCTAATTTATCAATCACCGCCTCACGATAGGTATCCGAGAAAAGAAGTAAATTTAGCGCCGCACCGAAAAGCAAATTTCCCGGACCCCTGGTATCGAGTCTTCGCCGGGCGATAAGAACCGCTTTATCCCAAATGTCCGGTTTTAGTAAATTGGCGCTGAGTGAATCGCCGCTGGTTTCCTGAATACTAACAATCTCGGGATTAAAATCGATAAAAAATAATTGCCCGATATAATCTTGCGCCCGGATACCAAACAGAGACAACATTTTTAATTCATACGCTTTATCGGAGTTAATCAGCAAGAAGGTCACACTCCCGCCATTCTTTAACCAGGCAACGGCAAAAAAATTGGCAATCAATGGTTTACCAGAACCACCCGGACCACTAATAAGAGTAGAAGAAGGAAATGGAAAACCATCCGGTAACAAGCGGTCAATCCATTCAGAATTTAACTTTAAATGCAACATAATAGAGCCCCTTCAATGCCCTCTTTCTTAAATATCTTACCAATGGTGTTTGGACGAAAACAGAACAGCACCATTCG
>MVCZ01000144.1 GCA_002049825.1 Candidatus Zhuqueibacterota bacterium 4484_188 | reverse complement strand
TGGATGAAACACTTTTTGGCATGTACACCACCTCGATAAAAAGAGGGGACTCGTTAACCCTGACCGTGGATTCAAGAGCGAAAAAAGCACACATCCCTACGCCGTTTTTTGTTTAGCCGACAAAGAATTTGCCGAAGGAGATTCTCCGCCTAAAATTATCGTCGAATAATTAGAGCACGGCAATTCCGCCCTGCCCGGTGGATTATTTCACCGGGCAGGGGATGGCTGAGCAGAAAAATCCTTTCTTCTGAGAAGATGGTGAGTTACTTCTATTTGCTGCACTCACCCGGGACGATAGTGCAAAGAAGATTCACTAACATTCCACAATCTGAATTCCAAAGACGGGCTGTTTTGCAGGCAATCTGCGGCAAAAGTTATAAAATTTTGCGCGGTGAAACGGGGATTTTGTCAAGTCCGGGACACTGCGGGAATCTCGGTTCCTTAAAGCATGCCTGAAAAAGAACTTGCATTTTAAGGGTGAATGTATCTACTTTTGTTTGTTTAAATGTAAAGAACAGAACAGAGTAACATTTATTTTAACAAACGTACATTATGGTAGAAAAAGAATCAGGCAGTTTCAAAGGTCAGTATCAGGAAGCAGAACCCCGGGAGAGAAAAAACGGTTTTTGGAATTTTATCAAAAATCATAAGAAACTTTCCTTCACCGCTTTTTTTGTTTTAATCCTGTTCGGTTACCTTATTTATTTATTCAGTGGGCTTCCCCCGCTCACCAAGTTGGAGAACATTGAACCAGCCCTGGTCACCCGGATATACTCGGAGGACGGGGTGCTGATTCACGAACTGTTTAAGTTCAACCGTATTTACGTGCCGATTGAGCGAATTCCCGACCACACCCTGCAGGCGCTGCTTTCCACGGAAGACCGCCGGTTTTACCAGCACTGGGGAATGGACATCCGCCGCATTCCCAAAGTGGTACTAATTGACCTTGCTTCGCTGAGTTTCCGGCAGGGATTCAGCACCATCACTATGCAGCTTGCCCGCAACCTGTTTTCCGAGCTGGGTTTCGAGAAAACCCCCAACCGCAAGTTTCGGGAAATCCTTACCGCTTTACAGATTGAACGCACATATTCCAAGCAGGAAATTTTGGAGATGTACCTGAACGTGGCGTATTTCGGCAGCGGGGTGTACTGACCATTGAAGAAAGTGCCACGCTGATTCCGCTGCTCAAATCGCCGGCGTATTTTTCTCCCATCCGGCATCCGGACCGTGCTCTGAAGCGCCGCAACATTGTGCTGCACAACATGATGGTGACCGGCTACCTGACCGAAGCACAATACGACAGCCTTTCTCAATTACCGGTGGTGGTGAGAGAGTTTCAGCGGCAGAGCAAAATTGCGCCCTATTTCACCGAGTATGTCCGCCAGAAACTCAACCGCTTAAGCGATTCGCTCCATGTGAATATTTACGAAGACGGGTTGAACGTTTACACCACCCTGAACAGCAAGATTCAGGTTTGCATGGATTCTGCGGTTGCCAAACATTTGCCGGAGCTGCAGCAGCGGGTGGTTCGGAAATTACAGCGCTGGAAAGAAAAGAACGAAATTCCCGATTCGGTTTTTAACCGGAAAGCGATTGTGCAGGACGCATTTGTAGCGTTGAATCCGAAAAACGGTCACATCCTGGCGCTTACCGGTGGGCGGGATTTTAAGGAATCGAAATTTAATCGTGCGGTGCAAGCGCCCCGGCAGCCGGGTTCCGCTTTTAAAGCTTTTTTGTACACCGCGGCAATTGATAACGGGTACACCCCAGTGAGCAAATTTTTAGACCAGCCTGTGGTGGTCAACAATCCGGACGGCAGCCGCTGGGACCCGGAGAATTACGACCATACTGTTGGCGGACTGACTACTTTGCGGGACGGATTGAAACTGTCGCGCAACCTGGTTTCCGTGCGGCTGATTCAGGAAATAGGTCCATCGGTGGTGGTAGATTACGCCCACCGTATGGGCATCAGTACGCCGCTGCGACCGTTTCCCACTCTGGCGCTGGGTACATCGGAGGTCTACTTGCTGGACCTGGTTTCTGCTTACGGTGTGTTTGCCAACCAGGGTGTGCGTGTGGAACCGATTGCCATCACCCGTATCGAAGACCGTTTCGGTAATGTAATTTATGAAAATCACCCGAAGCGGAGGGAAGTACTCAGCAAGGCGACTGCTTATATTATGACTAATATGCTGGAATCGGTAGTGAATGGCGGCACCGGCGGCAGCGTCCGCTGGAAATTCGGCTTTCAGAAACCAGCGGCAGGGAAAACCGGAACAACCAACAATTACACCGATGCCTGGTTTATCGGGTTTACACCCACCATTACTGCCGGCGTGTGGGTTGGTTTGGATGACCCTAAATACACCCTGGGTCGCGGTGAAAGCGGTTCTCATGCCGCACTTCCCTTCTGGGCGGATTTCATCAAGGCGGTGTATGACAGCCTGAGGCTGCGTGGCGAGAATTTTCAGCAGCCACCGGATGTGATTCGCTTGCAGATTTGCCAGGATAGTGGAAAATTGGCGACCAATTATTGCCCGCGGGTGGTAGAGGAGGTTTTCAACATCAAATACCACCCCACCGAAGCGTGCGATCTGCACCGTGGACCAAACAGGAAAAAGCGGAAAAGACAAATTTTGTTTTAGTTCAAACCGGGTAAAACCCTGCCTTCGTTTTTGGACCGGAATTGGAAATCTGAACAGAATAAAACGAATTGGAATGTAACCGAATTAAAGAACTTGTAATTGCGCAGGACAACCAGTTCAATTTCTCTTCTATGCAGCAAAAAGTCAAAACAATTGCCAGAGTCATCAAATCGACCCGAAACAGTTACCTGGTTCGGGCAGACGGTCGAACGATAAATTGCACCATTCGCGGTCGGTTGGCAGGTTCCGGGGGCGATCATACTCTTTCAGTAAAAGTGGGTGACGAGGTTTCTGTGTCGCTCATTTCGGAATCCGAGGGAATTATTGAGAAAATTTTGCCCCGGCGCTCGGTTTTTAGCCGGGCGGTGGAAGGCAAAGCATACCGGGAACACATCGTTGCCACCAACATCGACCAGGTGCTGATTATCATGTCCACCCGGGAACCGCAATTCAAATCCGGGCTGATTGACCGCTACCTGGTGATTGCCCGGAAAAATCAAATAACTGCTGCGGTGTGCATCAATAAAATCGACCTGGAGTCGGCGGACGATTTTGAAATATACCGAAGGTGTTACGAGCAACTGGGTCACCGGGTGGTGTTTACCTCGGCAAAAACCGGGCAGGGGATGGAACAATTCCGGGATTTATTGAAAGACCGGGTTTCGCTGTTGGTTGGGCATTCCGGAGTCGGGAAAAGTTCTCTGATAAAACGAATCGAACCGGGGCTTGATTTAAAAATTGTTTCCATTAGTGAGAAAACCAGCAAGGGACGCCACACAACCAGTTTCGTCCAACTTTTCCCGCTTTCCATTGGCGGCTACGTCATCGACACACCCGGTATCCGGGAAATTTTTGAAGAACGCTATCAAAATTATCGGAACATTTATGCGGGTCTGAGAAACGCCTCCCATGAGCTGATTAAACCCCGGTAGCACTGGCACTTCCATCCCCCATTTGTTTAAAAGACAGGTCACTTTTTTACGTGCGTGACCACCGGTTGGACAGGTAAGAACCACCGGGGTAGGAAAAGCGAAGAAAGTTACTTATAGAAAATGCAAATTTTTCTTTTCATTCTTTACAATCTGATTTTTGTGCCGGTGATTTTTGTTGCCATCCACATCGCGGCACTTTTTCACCCCAAATTACGCAAGGGCGTTCTGGGGCGTTACCGCATTTACGGCAAACTGCGCAGGAGCGGAATTCTGAAAGAGGTGAAACCGGTGATGGTGGTTCATTGTGCTTCGATGGGGGAATTTGAGCATATCAAGCCGTTTTTGGTGGAATTCAAAAAAGTGAAACCAGATTTTCGGATTATTGTTTTGTTTTTCTCACCCTCCGGCTACGAAAACGTTCGCTCTTTCCCGGCGGTGGATTTGTTCCTTTACGCACCCTTTGACTGGTTTTTACCGGTTGCCAAATTCTTCAGTCTGGTGAATCCGGCGCTGTGGATTGTTACCAAGCACGATGTGTGGCCCAACCAGGTCTGGATTTCCAGTTTTCTTCGAAAGCCGATATTTTTAATTAATGCCTCACTTCATCAGCAAAGCAGCCGGTTGCTGTGGTTTACCCGCTTTTTTCACCGGGAGATTTACCGCTATTTCACAAAAATACTAACTATTTCCCAAAGCGATCAGCGGAATTTTCTGAAATTGGCGCCTGCAGGTAAGGTAGTGGTTGCCGGGGACACCAAATATGACCAGGTAATTTACCGCAGAAACGAGTCTATGAAGCGGGTATTAATTGACTCCAATATCACTGTAAACCGGTTTGTGTTTCTCGCCGGCAGTACCTGGCCGGAAGACCAGGAGCACCTGGTACAGGCGGTGAAAACCCTGCAAGCAAATCACCCCGGTTTTTTAGCTATTTTTTGTCCGCACGAACCAACCGAGCAACATTTGTCGCAGTTAATCGCAGAAATTGCCCCCTTAAAATATATTCTATTTTCGGATTTGGAAAATTATTCCGGGCAACCGCTGATTATAGTGGATCGTATCGGTGTGCTGGCAAATTTGTACAGCGTCAGTTCGGTGGCGTATGTAGGCGGAAGTTTCCGGCAAAATGTTCATAATGTGCTGGAACCGGCGGTGTACGGCATCCCGGTTTTATTCGGCCCGGTAAATGATAACTCTCATGAAGCTCAGCTTTTAAAAGCCGAGGGTGGCGGTATCGAAGTGCACAATGCCATTGAGATTGAAAATACACTGAACAAATTTTTACTGAATGAAATCTACTGCCGTGAAGCCGGAAAGAAAGCGTTGAAAATAGTGGAAACAAACCGGGGCGCAACCCGGAGAACTATTGAAGCCATCCTTTCGTACCTGCCTTAATTTTGTAACACCCGCCGGGGTCACCACTGTTTCACGGAAATCATTCGCTGTGTTCGAATGGTTCCCGATTCCGGGTTCAGCGTTCAGGGTTTAGCCCGGAACGGGGTGGGGATGAAAAAAGAAGAATCGGAATGGTTGCCTTCCACGCTTGTTTCCCTTCCAACCGGTTCTTACCGACACTTGCCCGCATAAAAATATTCTGCTTTTCAGATTAAAAAATTTACTCGTAAATTCTTGTGGTTTATCATAGGAAATTTTTGGTTGCAGTCTAAATTTGGCACAAGTACTATGGGACAGCTGCAAAGGCAGCGAACACGATTGAAGCAAGATGAAATGCACAGAAGCGATTCAAATGAAAGCTGAGCCGGAAGAATGAATAAAAAAATTATAAATATTTCACTGATTCTCTTTATTGCCTTTACCCTCTATAACACGCTCATTCCTTTCAATTTTAATATGAACGGCAGTTCCTTCATGCAGCTTTTGAAATCGGCGGACTGGGCGCTGTTTGTTCACCAGGGCAACAGAGCCGCGCTTACCGACATTGCCGGAAACATTCTGCTGTTTATTCCGCTGGGGTTGTTGCTTTTTCTGTGGGGACGTCAATATAAAATACGCGGGATTCTTTTTTTAAGCGTGTTGGCGGGTTTCGTTCTCAGTACGTTCATCGAGGTTTTACAGTTGTTCATTTTCCAACGGAACTCTTCGGTTACCGATATTTTTAATAACACCCTGGGCACGTTCCTGGGGGCGTTTGGTGCGGCGATTTATTTTAAAACAATCGCCGAGGTGTCTAACCGGTTCTTACGAAGTTTGTTAAAGGAACAACCGCTCGCCATTATCCTGGTGGCAATCCTGGGGTTTCAGATCGTGGGGGCAATCATTCCCTTTAATGTATCGATCACCGTTTCCGATTTAATAAAAAGCCTGAAAAAAATTAACATTATTCCGTTTCATAATCAGTCGCTTAGCCTGCTGCTCTTTCACCGCCCGCTGAATTTTGATGCCGAAACCTTTAATTGGTTCGCTTTTGTGGAAAACATTCTGTTCTGGTCGGTGTGGGGGTACATTTCCGGGCTTTGCTATCATTTCTACTGGAAATTCCGCCGTTTCGGTTCAATCATTTATTTTGGGGTAATTATCGTCCCACCGTTACTGATTGAATTTTTGCAGATTTTCATCGTTGCTCGTTTTAGTGACGTGAATGATATTCTTTCCGCCTGGACGGGGATTGTGCTTGGATTGGCGCTTTGCCTGTTTTTCAAACCGTTTGCCCGGTACGACGGAAATGAGATTTGGCGTAGTTTGAAAGGAGCGCTGATCCTGTACTACCTTTTCATCATTTTTGCCGGGCTGCAACCGTTCGACTACAATTTTTCGGCCGACGGGCCCATTCGTTTGGTAACCTACAAGGCGCTGGTTCCGTTCTACTCTTATTTTAAGAAGACCAGTATCTGGAATATTTACGACCTGATTAATTCGCTGTTTTATTTTATCCCGATTAGCTTGTTCCTGAGCATCCGGTGGTTCCGCGAACAGAAGCGCTGGGTGTCGATGTATTTTTTGAACGGACTGCTTGGCTTTTTAACCGGCGTTTTTATAGAGATTGTGCAGCTTTTTTCTACAGTCCGGGTGGCAGAAATAACCGATGCCCTGCTCTACGGTCTGGGCGGACTGCTGGG
>MVCZ01000143.1 GCA_002049825.1 Candidatus Zhuqueibacterota bacterium 4484_188 | reverse complement strand
ACCAGGTAAAGCAGGACCAGTAGAAAAACACCGGTAATGCCCCATTTCAGCCGCGGGTCAATGTGCAGACCCAACACTATCAGAATGCCGAACTGCAGAATCAGGAAAGATGCTACCGTCAGGTTGGAATAGGATTTTTCCGATTCCATTCCCGTGGCGAAACCAGCAGTATTTTTTTCGTCGTGCTCGCGGAAAATCACGCCCATTAACAGCCCGACGATGATAGCAATGACGATGGAAGCAACCAGCCGTCCGAAGGCAAAATCCCAACCGACTGCGTTGCCGGTCAGGAAAATAGCGGTCACATTAATCGCCGGACCCGTAAAGAGAAACGCCACCGCCGGACCGATCCCGGCACCACGTTTGTAAATACCGGCAAACAACGGCAGAATGGTGCAGGAGCAGACCGCTAATATGCCCCCGGAAACCGAAGCAATGGGGTAAGCAACATATTTTTTCGCCGCTTGCCCCGGCAATAAAAAATGCCGGCACCAGGCAGGTCAGCACGTGTTTGCGGGCATATTCCTGAAGTAATGCCAGCCCCGCCGAAAGGGACTCCTGGAGAGCGGGAGAATGCACCGGCAGGAAGTAAAACGTCAGAAAAGCCGCTACCAGCCAGAGAAATTTTTTCCATTCATCACTCATGGATAGCCACGCTTTCTTCCGGTTGGTTAAAAACATTGGAAAAGATCGTCTTCAGCTCGTTCACCGACTGCACTTTTCCCTGGCTGTACACCTGTTCATTGATCACCAGGCTGAGAATTCGGGCAACGCCATAAGCGAGGATTTCGGGGATGCCCACAACTTTCCGCGCCTCGGCAGATATGCCTAATTCCGCCACCGCTATTTTGGCATTTCGCTCCAGACGTCTGCAACTGGCACAGCGGCTACCTAATATTTTTATGGTAATTGTGGTCATCAATTTTATCCTTTAAAATTTTCAATCCAGTGCTTCAGCGTCCGGTGATTGGGCATTTTCCCCTGCAGAATCACTTTGCCGTCAAAGGACAGTCCGGGCGTGCGCATGATGCCTGCCGCCAGTAATTCATTTAAGTCTTCCACTTTTTCCACTGTAATATCTGCGCCCATCTCCTGTATCACCTGTTTGGCTAATTCGAACAATTTATTGCAGGAAGCACAGCCTGTGCCGTATACCTGTATTATCTTCACAATACTTGCCTCCGTTCATGTTTATTGGTATTTATTTTAAATGTCATTTCGAACCCGGGGAGGGGTGAAAAATCTTCTTCACCGCCGGAAAAGATTTCTCAGTCGCATAGCTCCTTCGAAATGACGAGGCAGAGAATTCCATAGAACTCACGCTTTCACCTTATCCTGATAAAACGTAAAAAAGTCCCGCTTAATCTCGTCGCGGATACGGCGGAATACAGCCAACACTTCTTCTTCCGTTCCGGTGGCTTCGGCGGGATCTTCGAAACCGATATGAAGTTGCTCCTTCACATCCCCCAAAAACACCGGGCAGGTCTCGCGGGCGTTGTCGCATACGGTAATCACGTAATCGAAGGACTGATCGAAAAATTCATCAACCTTTTTCGGATAGCCGCCGGAGATGTCGATGCCGACTTCTTGCATTACCCGTATTGCCTTAGGGTGCACTTGCCCGGAAGGATTAGCTCCGGCTGAATACACTGCTAATTGATCGTCGAATGATTTCAGAAAACCCTCTGCCATCTGACTGCGGCAGGAGTTTCCGGTACAAAGAATCAAAATACTGGTCATTAATAATCTGTTTAATCATTATTATATTTAGCTAATTATCGAATTATCTGCTTAAAAAAAATCAACCGTGACAAAGATGCAAACGATCTACGTTCTGTACTTTTCGTGCATCTTCAAGAACCACTTTATTGTCGGGCAACCATTTTCTTATTAGCGGTAGTAAACTGCTTACGTAGCTATTCTGTCCGCTAAGGTTCAGTGTGTAGTTCACCCACTTTCCATCTTTTGAATCGAGAATCAACTCAGCATCGCGGAGCAATGAGAGGTGCTTGGACACAGTGGAGGTCGCCAATTGCAACACATCGGTGATCTCGCATACGCAAAGCGAACGAATCTCCAGCATTTTTAAAATGCGCAAACGATTGGTGTCGGAAAGCGCTTTGAATACCTTTATTAATTTTCTCATATCCGGTCTCACATTTCGTTACATGACGAAGTATAATGAATTAAGGTGATTTTTTCAAGAGAAAAAACTTTTTATCATACAGAACGCTTCATTTTGCCAAATCCACATATCTGTCTTTTCCATTAAAAAAACGCCACGAAAGCTTGTTTCAGGGCGATATGAGCCCATCATCATTCCGCTGCTTGATTGCAGGTAGGTACCGGTTACGTATACTTCGGTAACAGATAAACCATTCACTTTTTCCTTTTTCTCAATTGCGTGCGATTTGGTTTCGCTGCCGTCAGGTTGCACAAATTGACCGTACCAGCGATTTAGATTTGCTTCAACTGTCCCGCCTGTTCCGGGAAAATTAAACACCGCCAGGATGGCATCTTCGGCGCCTTCCGATCCCGACAAACGGTACTGTGCTATACGCATCGACGAAACCGGTTTTTCACTCACCCATTCCTGAGTCGGGGTAAATAAAAGCCCGCCACCGTGAACCGAATGCGGATTGGGTATTGCGGTTTGTTTTTGTGCTTCTTTCTTCTCACCCGAGCCGCATCCAAACAACAAATAACTGACCACAACCGCCAAACTCATTATATTGAAAAAACATAGTCAAAACTCCTCCATATTTCACTAAATAACGCCGCAAATTTTCTTAATATAACATTTGTTGGCGAAAAATAAAATTTAATTGTAATTACCCGGGTAAGAACTCAGCCAACGGTGGGAAAGTCATTACCCCGTACGGATGGCTACTTGTGCCTAGAGTACGCCATGAGGGAGGAACGCTCCCTGCCTGACTTCGTCGGCAGGCAGGAAAGCAATGTTATTAGTGCACAATACTGTTTATTTTTTTATACGTTTAAAGACGCGCCGGTCAGCGGGAAGAAACCGCGCGCTTCAATTTGTTTTTGTGTTCACTGTTTTACCGTAAAAGCTCATTTCTTTCCGATTTTCAGGATCACAGGGAAGGATTGCTTTGAAAGTGGATCCCTGGTCGGGTTCGCTCTCTACCAGAATTTTCCCACCCATAGAGTGAACAATTTCCTTTACCAGGCTTAAGCCAATACCCATTCCGCCGCCCATAAATTCTTTCTTGGAAGTTCGGTGATTAATCACATCCTGGATTTCATAAAACCGTTCGAAAATTAAATCCTGCTTTTCAAAAGGGATTCCCACGCCGGTGTCGCTCACAGAATAGTGGATTTCTTCATTTTTTAATTCCAGCCGAACCCGGACTTTTCCGTTATCACCGGTAAACTTCAGCGCATTTTGCAGCAACTCTCGCAAAATCAAACGAATTTGCCGGTAGTCTCCTTTAAGTAAAAGTGGCTTTTTATCTACATAGATTTTCAGATCGAGTTTTCGGGAATTAAATAAAACACCCAATTCCTTATATACCTTGGAAATCACTTCTTTCAAATCAATCGTTTGCCACACCGGCGTTTCCTGCACCTGTTCCATAGCTTCCAGGATGTGCATTCTTTCAACAAGGTCGTTTAATTCGTCGGTGGTGGTTTCCAAGATTTCCAGGACTTCAGCCACATCCGGGTCAGGATCGGGCAGCATGCTCCCCAAAACATCCAGGTACCCCTTAATGATTGTCAGCGGTGTGCGAATTTCATGGTTAGTGATGTAAATGAATTTATCTTTCAGCTCGTTTAGTTCTTTCAGCCGGGCATTCAATTGCCGCAATTCGGTATTTTCCGCCTGGGCACGAATCTTCTGAAAACATTTATTGATAGTGAATTGAACATGGTCGAAATTTACCGGCTTCAGGATAAAATCGTGCGCACCCAATTTCATCGCCTCGATTGCCGACTCGATTGTCGCAAAACCGGTTACAACGACCACTTCGATAAAGGGCCATTTTGCCTTAATCCGCTTCAGTAAATCCATACCGTTCATAATGGGCATGTTTAAGTCGGTGACGATGATATTATATAAATTATCCTGGCATTTTTCCAGTGCTTCCTTCCCATTCTCGGCAGCGTCTGCCCGGAAACCCCAGTTCTCGAATGATTGCTTGAACATCATACGGATAATTTCTTCATCTTCCACTACCAGAATTTGCACATCTTTTTTATCCATTGACACGAATCCATTTTATCATTCGTTTATTAGTTTTCGGATGGAATCGATTTCTTCATTAATTTTTTGAATATATTTATGTGTATGAAAATTAGTACCCGGCAAATCAGCTTGCAATAAATAAACCGATGTGCCTATCACATTTAGGCGGCTTCGGATAAAAGAAATCAGATTCTCGTAGTATTCCACCAATTGTGTTTCGCTGAGTTCGGTATTCGTAGCTATAGTCATTCCACTTCCCTGTCGTTAAGAAAATTTTCCTCACCTGACACCCGGTTTAGACCTATACTTCCGGGTATCTGTCATCCCTGGCACCGGTATTCGAATCGTGGTAGAAAATAATCACCACCACCAGTAAATTTCTTACCCGGAATAACAGCAAATAAAGTGCCGCAAACCAATAATTGCAGAATCGGGAAATAAGCTTTTATTTTTCAGCAAAATATCATCCAATCTGCAAAGCTGATTTTATAAATCGCTGTTGAAGAATAAACCATTGTGTTGAAAATAAACACTTTTACCGGGCGGGTTAACATTCTGAATGGTCGAATTGTTGAGGTGCTCAACAGTGTTACGCAATAGAAACAACTGCTTTTCGTTTTTTCCTATTCTTCGTGGAATTTATTCCGAATAAGTTCCTTAATGGCTTCCATAGCTTCCTGCTCATCTTCGCCTTCAATGCGCACTTTAATCACGCTGCCCGGCTCTGCCGCCAGGGTCATCACACCCAGGATGCTCTTACCGTTCACCTCATACCCATCTTTCGAAATAAAAATTTGCGATTTAAACTTTTTGGTTGTTACCGTGAGCATATTCGCCGGACGTGCGTGAAGTCCGTTTTTATTTTCTATTTTAATTTCTTCTTCAATCATCAGTAAATGGTACCAGTAAAATTTCTTGTTTATTAAACCGTTTAAAAGAATAAAAGTCCCATTACAATGAAAAAAATGATGCTGCTGAAACTGGTAATATAAAAGCTCCGGGTCAACCGATAAAAGAAAGCGCTGTAAAGGAAAGCAAACACAAAAACCAAAGCCAGCACCGGCGAAATTAGGGTTAGTTTCACACCGAAAGAAATAACCAACAGCAATGTGGAACATACTAAAACAATAAAATAAGTTTTGCGCAATTTTTCAAACTGCTGCTGACCTACGTATTTATAAACATCCACACCGTAGCGGTAACCCAGGAGAATTCCTTTGTAGCGAAAATCGTTGGCGCCAGCAAAATACCCACCATGCCGGTAATCAGGCTGGCTGGCTTAATGGTTGCCCAGAACAGCCGATCGCCAATAGCACCCAGCGGGCTGATAAGCAAATCCTTCAAGCGGTCAATTGTCTCGGGTGTTTGCGCTTCACCGCTTACTTTCATCTCTTCCAATCTGATTGAGACACCCAGTGCATAGGAAGCAAAATAAGGATGAGAATTGAAAAATTTGAGATGCCGTTTCAGAAACTGGCTAAAAATACTTTAAACAAATCCCCGCGCGTGATAAGTTGCCGCGAGGGTTGTTTAGGTTCCTGCGACAAATTAAATCTCCATTTTCTTAACAAATGCCTGTTTGAACAAAGGAAAAACAAAAGCCAGACCGGCACCCAAAATTGCCGGCTTAATAATCACCAGTTGCGACTCGAACAATCCGCCTATGCCGGTTATAACCCCGGTCCCGTTAATTTTTCGGTAAAGTATTGTGCTATAAGCCGCCAGGTAGCTGACAAAAATACTTTCCAGGAAAATTAGGGTAATAGCGGTGTTGGGAAAACCGAGGTGTTGATTAAGCACCACCAGCGCGGTTGCCACACCGCTGGCGATATTTCCCTCCGGGACAGATGCCGCGCCGGCAGGAATCCGACCTAACCATAAAAGCTGAAACAAAAAACCCATCTCGAACCCCAGCCCGACATCTCCTAACAGCCAGCCGATAAGCGGGCAGGCAAACAGCGGACTGGAGATAAGCACCTGGAAGGTGCCTTAAACACCCGGTTGTCACAAAAATTTTACCTGACCCGGCGCAACATCATCAACATTCACCGAACTAAAACGAACTTCCCGGTTTTCTCTTCCCCGGGCGATTCGATGCGGTAGAGGTACACTCCGCTGCCAGCCATTTCGCCGTCTTTGGTTACCAAATTCCACGAAACAGAACGCTCATTCGATTCGGTTCGCAGTGTTTGCAAATATTTCCCGTTACTGCTGAAAATATAAATAATTGCTTCCGCCGGTAAATGGTCGAAGTGCAGAAACGGATTGCCCCGGGAAAGAACCAGCGGTTGCGGATAAATCTCTGCCGCTTCTCCCTGGGGTTT
>MVCZ01000142.1 GCA_002049825.1 Candidatus Zhuqueibacterota bacterium 4484_188 | reverse complement strand
TCCATGTAGTCCTGGGGCGACCCGATGCCGTAAATGCAGGAAACGCTGGCGACGATGATCACATCCCGGCGGGACATCACCGAAGCGGTGGCTTTCAGACGCAGCCGCTCGATTTCATCATTCACCGAGCTGTCTTTCTCGATGTAGGTATCGGTTTGCGGCATATATGCTTCCGGCTGGTAGTAATCGAAATAGCTGATGAAATACTCCACTGCGTTGTGCGGGAAGAATTGCTTGAATTCGCCGTAAAGCTGGGCGGCGAGGGTTTTGTTGTGCGAAATAATCAAGGTGGGTTTTTTAACCCGGGCAATCACATTCGCCATGGTAAACGTTTTGCCGCTGCCGGTTGCGCCCAGCAGGGTCTAATTTTACAATTAAAACGGTTGATTGGTTCAGCCGCCAGATAAAAGGGAAATCCCAAAATCCAAATTTCAAATCTCAAATAAAAGCCAATTTCTAAAATCCAAGTTCCAAACGAGAGAATTCAGAACCTCAAAAACCCGGTTTCCAACCAAATATGTTTCCGCCGGCTGTGAACTCATTTTCATTTGTCCGCGTGTTTTTTCATTCATCCCTTCGGGACTCCGCAATGAAACGAACAATTCTTCCCCCCGGTAAAGAGGCGGTGTAAAACGACTCCGCAAGTGTCATTCCCGCGCAGGAATGTCATTCCTGAGAAGTCAGGAACGGGAATCCAGAACCCCATAATTTTCATGGATTCCCGATCAGTTCGGGAATGACAAATTCTTCTTGTTTTTACATTTTTACACAGCCTCTGAACCGGGGGGATATTTTCGAATGTCCCTTTGGGACAGGCAGGGAAAAATCACGGAAAATGTTTTTCAGGGAAATCCCGTGAGACGGTGTGCTGCGAAATCCCGCAGGGATGAATGAAAATAGCACACCGATTTATCGGTGGGAAAAGAATACCCACCGGAAAAAAAGTCCCGGCAGGGACGACTGAAAAGATGCAGAAACCGGGCAGGAAATCACAAATCACAAACCCCAAATTCCAAATAAATTCCAATTCCCAAAATCCAAATTCCAAACGAGAGAATTCAGAACCTCGAAAATCCGGTTGCGAGTTTCCAGTTTCAACTTCCACGTTTTTTCCTTGATAAATTAAAAAATATTTCTTATACTTAAGCAACCCAGGGATGAGAAAAAGACAGAAACGGAATGGAGCGGTAAAACCCAAATCCGGAGGGAACTGTGTTTTTTGCCAAAATACCGTTTTTTGCAAACCAATTCACAAGAGAGATGCTCTCTCTCTCTCTCTCTCTCTCTTTATACTGAGTGGCTTGCCTAAATGGGGAGTCGAAGTGTCTCTCTGGGCTGGGCCAAATCAAAATGTCTGCACAGTGCTCACCAAAAGCACTCAGTTCCCATTATGGTCGAAGCGCTCAGCAGAAGCAAAAAAAATCCGTACACCACCCTAAATATTTTCTATATTTCACCGGTCAATCAAAACCAAAGGTTACCAAATGAAATTTATGATTAAAACAAAATGGTCAATTTTCAAATATATTCCTGCTCTCTTACATTCTATAACTCTATACTTTTCTTTCATGATTCCCCTGTTACTTTTTCCCGGTTGTGAAAAAGATTTTTCGTTTTTGTCAAAAAAGCAAAAACCGGCAGCTCCGGTATACACCAGCCATAAATTTACATGGCGAGTAGATACTTTAGGTGACAGAGGAGGAGCCTCCCACCTGGACGATGTGTTTATAATTGATGAGAATGATGCTTGGGCAGTCGGTGAAATATTTTTATTGGATTCCACCGGACAATATGGTGACCCTTTTAATGCCGCGCACTGGAATGGGGAAAAATGGGAATTCACGAGGGTGCCTGTCAGAATTTTTAGCACCTCGAATGATACTTATCCATTACCCTTAACTTCGGTATATGCTTTTGGAACGAATAATGTTTTTGTTAATAGTAAAAGGACACTTATGGAATGGGATGGAAATGATTGGGTTGAAAAAGCATATTTTTACACCGGAAATAATGACACGACTTTTGGAACCATATTCAAGATGTGGGGCAGAAACAGTAGAGATATTTATTGTGTCGGTGCAAATGGGTATATCGTACATTATGATGGTGCCTTTTTCCAAAGGATTGAAAGCGGTGTGCATACATATATTAATGATATTTGGGGAGTGGTTGATGAACGAACCGGTAAAAAGAAAATCTATTGTACCTATGGCGACAGATACCATTTAGATGAGTATGGTATTTTGAGAATTCATAATACTTATGCAGTGGATACATTACGCCAGACATTACCCAAACAAACAAGCCTATATACGGTATGGTTTACGAACGATTCGCCACTCTATATCGGGGGTGGTAAAGGAGTCTTTTATTACCAGGATAGTCAATGGGTGGAAGTACCGCTTCCCCGGTATTATCCATCACGAATCCGGGGGAATGCTCCTAATGATATTTTTATCACCGGTGCTTTTCGCTATTGTGCTCATTATAATGGATCGACCTGGCATTTTTACCCGGAACTCATAGAAAACATGGGTAGTTTTTTCGGTTTGGATTTTAAGAACGATTTTCTGATTGCCGTTGGTTCGGTTGGGCAGCGTGCGCTTGTTCTTACGGGAAAAAGATGAACAGAGAAAGGAGGTGAGAGAAATGCACTTCATAATTATAAAACCCGGCTGATGCTGGTACCATCAACCGGGCTGATAAATGCAAACTTAAAGGGCATTCGGTAGAAATAAATTTTAACCAAAAGGTTAAAAATCCCCTTTTTGTTTGCCGTGGAAATTTAAGGCGATATTTCGATCAACAAAAGTAACTTTGACAAAAAAATGAGGAGAGATGAACAATGAAAATGGTATATTATTGTTTAGTCGGCGATCTGTATCTGAATGGAAATTTAGTTCCTCCTTCTTCGGATTATTATTACGAATGGTTTAATGATAGGACAAATCCAGGAAATTTTGTAATGGTAGATAATGGGTGGGGAATATATCATCAACACCGAAGTCCCGATGGTCATGCAAATCAAATCTATCAAATGCAGGTCAAGATATATGATATTAATTTAAATTTCCTGGCTTCGGATATTCAACCTATCGGCAAAGGAGGTACCCCCAAGAAAATAAATGCCTTTGTGAAAAGAGCGGATGGAAGCGACCTTGATGGCAACTATATGAAACACTATACCAATCCGCACTGGCGGTGGGTTGAGGTTCCGAATACAGATTATTTTTGGCTCACTTTACATGCCGGGGAAAAATTATGGACGACGACAGATATTGTATCAAATCCGGATGAAAAATACCAATATTGGTTGACCACAAATGATGTAACGAATTATCAGCAATTTTATATTGATGATAACTTCACTGAGATAATTTCAAAATTCAACCGAATCTTTAAAAGTACAATCCAGACCGATTATTATGGAACAACAGACGGTTTTATAAGACTCAAAGATCCATGGTATCCGGACAATGCTGAATTAGGTGGCATCAAACAGAATCGTGGGGCTGATCCAATATGGCACAGCAATCCCTCTCCTCTGATTATTGAACCGGTTCAAACTGATAAGTATAAAGGTGTTTTCAATGGAGAACAAGATCCCGGATATTCAATTAAAGTTCCGTCTGATACCACAACAGAAATTAACAACAAAACGCTCAAATGGTATTTTAGCCAATGGGCAACCACAAATGCTGTTGTAGAGAATGCTTTTAATAATGAAACAGCAGTTTTTTTTACCGAAGACAATTCCGAAATAGACGCACAGTATAAAGGTCACCTGGCTGCCAATACTGCCTCTGCATCAGCTTATAACAACGGTCGCAGGTTAATTATCGACAATAGCGGTGTCTGGCACCTTGTTTATGCCGATGGCGGAAATATTTACTATACCACTTCTTCTGATAACGGGTCGACCTGGTCGGATGATCTCCGGCTGAATAAAAGCGAATTTATGGGCAATAATTTCAACCCATCCATTGCGTACCATAGCAGTCAAATCGGGGTGGTGTGGGAACGAATCAATGACCAGGGAAAACATTTTCCGGTTTTTCGCTACAAGGATCCCAGTCACTGGTCAGCAGAAATATTTGCCGATTCGGATGTCAATACCACTGCCGAGTGCACGCCGGTTGTCACCCATGCCAATGTTGATGATAATCCCGGGTTTTATATTCTGTGCAAAGTGAATAACTATCATACCAAAGTTGGGATTGGTTTGCTATATGCCGAAAGCGGTGTAGAATCGACTACTTTACAGTGGAAAGGTTGTTTGCTGTATACAGGAGAAAATAGTCGGTATCCTTCCGTCACCACTGCTGCCGGAGAGACAGCCGGTTCGATTCTCTATATTGCATGGGAGGAGGACGATATGATCTATTATTCTTATTATGATGGTGATTTTCATGGCAAGGAAGCGGTCTCCTACGAAGCAGACGAAGGTGAGAGCAACCAAAAGCCTTCTATATCTTACGACGGTGAGGACCTCGTTAACGTTGCCTGGGAATTTCATGGCGGCAGCAGCCATGTTAAATTCGAGCACCGGCAGCGGGATTTGGACGGTGAGTGGAGCGATATTCAAATGATTCAAAGTTATGACGACTTGACTGCTCCTTCCGCCGGCTGCTTTCTTTCGCCTGCCGGTAAAAACCTATTTGCCATGAACCTGGGAACAGATGTGCGCATACTGCAGCGCTACAACGGCTGGAGTTGGTTTTCGTTCCAGGAACCGGGAATCAATCCTAACCTCAACGTGTGGGGCAGCGACCTGATGACGGTTTGGACCGACAACAGCGAAGGGTTACCGTTCTTGGTGGAAAATGAATTGTTTCCTTCGGAAGAAGAGAAGAGCCGGGAACCGCAGCAGGAGTTCCTGGTGCGCTGCTACCGGCAGGAGCGTTTTGTGCTGGACAGCCTGACAACCCTGAACCTAAAGGGCAAAGTCCGCTTGAAAATGGGTGAGGTAAAGGTTACCACTGCTCTGGGTGAAGAAACCTGGGATTTTGTCCGACTTCCTTTTCATACCACTAACCGTCCGGCGCTGCAAACCCAACCGCTGGTCATCACACCGTCAATGCAGTCATTACGGCTTCAGTATGAAGTGTGGTTAAGAGGTTTCCGCAAATTGGTTCAAAAACCGGGCATGGCGCTTTTTGAAATTCGTTTACTGGATGCTGCCACTTTGCAGCCGGTTGCTCATTTGAAGAAGTTGAATTTTTCCGGGATTAGCCAAACCAATCTGACGGTGAGCGATTCGTTGATTTTTAACCTGCGTCCCTTTGCCGGTCGGAAACTGGTTTTACAGTTGCAGAGTGTGCAGCACCTGTATGGCACAAGTGCACCGCAAATCACCGAAATCCTGGATTACCGGCGGAATAATAATGAAAACGTTCGTTTTGCTAAATCCGGGGAAATTTCCACTGTAGTTGAAAAACAGCATCCCCAATCGTATCAATTATACCAGAACTATCCCAACCCGTTTAACCCTTCCACCACCATTTCCTTCGACCTGCCGGAGGAGAGCCGGGTGCGCCTGGAAATTTACGACATCACCGGTCGGAAAATCCGCACATTGGCGGAAGGTCGTTACCCGGCGGGCACACACCGGGTAGTTTGGGACGGCACTGACAGCCGCGGGCAGGCGGTAGCGTCCGGCGTGTACGCTTACCGGATTAGGGCAGGCAAGCATATTACCACCCGCAAGCTGTTGTTAATGAAGTAAAGCGTATTCACACAATTCCCGGCGGGGTCACTATTTGGCTCCGCCGGGGAGTTTTAAAGAGTAGAAGAACCTTGTCACTGGGCGGTGTGTTTTTCTGTCGTCCCTGCCGGGACTCTGTTTCACGATGTGGTTCCTTACCCCACGGTGAACTGTGGGGCTAATGTGCTTTGTCCCTCCGGGACACTTCGGGCTGAAAATAGCCCGCCGATTTATCGGTGGGGAAACTTCAAAGGAGTTTTGGAATTTGGTTATTATTTGTTATTTGTGATTTCCCCATTTCGTCCAGAGGTTGAATAAAAAAAGGCCTGATCATAAACTGACCAGACCTTCGTTTCTCTCCTCAAATAATATCTTTACTGAAAGATTCCTCAAACCTCCAATAAATCGGGTTCCACCACTTTTGTGTATACGTCAAATTCCGGTGGGTGTTCAAAATGTTGTTTTACCGCATACTGATTTGC
>MVCZ01000141.1 GCA_002049825.1 Candidatus Zhuqueibacterota bacterium 4484_188 | reverse complement strand
GCTTTAACCTCAACCCTATCCCCTGAGAATTTAGTTTGTATCTCAATTTCTCCGGCACCCCTTCCCCTTCTCCTGCCAGGAGAAGGGGAAGGGGAAAAGTGATCATTTATAGCGCCGACATTTTATAGGGGGATAGGGTTGAGGTTGATTCGTTTCTATCTGCATCATATTGACTTTTAATGTAGTATCTGAGTTGTTTTAACAGCAGCCAATGACCAATGACGGCTTCAGCCACAATGACGCCCGAAGGGCAAATGACAGCGTAGCGCTTATCCCACCGGCACGCCCAGCCGCCGCAGTTTTTCTTTCAGCCGTTCGATGTGACCGCCTTCCCAATAAATACGTCGGCAACGGGAACACCTCCAAAACTGATCGAAAGACTGCCATACGCGTTCCGGCACCTGTTGTTTGATGTCCGCTTTGGAAACCGGTTCTATCGGAACATTGCACAGCGAACAACGGGAGAGTAAATTCATTCGCCGAAAAATTTCGAAGGCGCTGTTTAGCTCCTGTAACTGATCTTCTATAAAATTCGAGTGTAATAAATATGATTGAGAAGTGTCGACATGTTCGAATTGTTTCTTTCCCGCTGACAAAAAAATCGCTTCGGGGTGTTCCCTCAGAAAAACGGTGATTTTACCCGGATCGGTGCGTATTTCAGTGGAAAATCCCAGGAAGCGCAACCAGCGGGCCAAGCCAAGCAGATTGGCGCTAACCACAAAAACAGGTGCCTTTGCGCCGTCATTTTCCAATTGCTGTAACCTCGCGCTGAAATAAACTACTAAATAAACAGCCCGGTAGAACCTAAAAATAAGTGCCCGTATATTATCTCAGTAACCCGGCGTTTTGTGCCCATTCTCTAAACGAGCGTTTCAGGGAACCGGACAATTTTTTCGGGGTGTTGATTTCTATTCGGGCATAGTGATCACCCTGACCGTTCGCCGAATGAATTCCCAATCCTTTTAATCGGAACAATTTTCCGCCATCGGTGCCCGCCGGTATTTTCAATTTCACTTTTTTACCGTCGATGGTGGTCACTTGAATTTCGGTACCAAAAAGTGCCTGGGCAAAATTGATATATTCGGTGGTGTAAATATCATTTCCTTTTCTTTCGAACCTGGGGTGCGGCGCCACCTGGATGGTAATATACAAATCGCCCGGAACACCGCCAGCCTGTGGCGAGGGCCATCCCTGTCCGGACATCTTAATCTTTTTCCCGTCTTCCGTACCGGCAGGAATTTTTAATTTTACTTTTTTCCCGGAAGGTGTTTTCACGATCGTTTCCCCGCCGCGGGCAGCCATTTCGAATGGAATAGTAATTTTAGTCTGGACATCGGCGCCGCGCTGGGATGCCCGTCTCCGCGAGCCGCTAAATACATCTTCTCCGAACGGGGAAGCGGAAGCAGAGCGACGCCCGCCAAAACCGAAGAGATTTCCCAACAGGTCGTCAAACATACTACCGGAAACGTTACTGCCGCCAAAATTCACCCGGAAACCGCCATTACTGAAATCGCCGAACCCACCCGCCTGTCCGCTGGCAAAGGGATTCCGCCGCATCATGTCGTATTCCTGCCGCTTTTTGGAATCACCCAAAATCGAATACGCCTCGCTGATATCTTTAAACCGGTTCTCCGCCTGTTTATCACCGGCGTGTTTGTCCGGGTGATATTTTTTTGCCAGCTCACGGTAAGCTTTCTTAATCTCTGCCGCCGATGCACTTTCGCTGACACCTAATATTTTATAGTAATCTTTCCTCGGATCCATTTTTCCGTAATTTCCTGCTATGCTCTCAGTTTAATATGAACCAATCAACGTCTCATACATTATCCGGAAATTCAAATGCTTACTCAGCCACCATTTCCGCTTCAACCGCTTCCTCCCTGACTTCCGTCTGCTTACCATTTTTGCGGTTATTAAAAGCGCGTTTGATAATATCGTTCATGTTTTTCACATAAATGAATTTCATTTCCTTCTTTACTGTTTCAGGAATCTCGCTCACATCCGCCTTGTTCCGTTCCGGCAGAATGATAGTTTTTATTCCGGCACGATGAGCTGCCAGCATTTTTTCCTTAATTCCGCCAACCGGCAAGATTTTGCCGCGCATGGTAATTTCGCCGGTCATAGCAATATCATTCCTTACTTTCCGTTCAGTCAGTACCGAAAGTAAAGCGGTGAACATGGTGACCCCGGCAGAGGGTCCGTCTTTGGGAATGGCACCCGCCGGCACATGAATGTGAATGTCGATTTTTTCCTGGAAATTCTCTTCCAGCCCCAGTTCCTTGCTTTTTGCACGAATATAGCTCAGTGCCGCCCGTGCCGATTCTTTCATTACATCGCCAAGCTGTCCGGTCAGGGTCAGGTTTCCCTTCCCCGGCATTTTGCTCGCTTCTATGAACAAAATATCGCCGCCCATGGGTGTCCAGGCTAAGCCGGTGACGATTCCGGGTTCGTCAATCCGCTCGGCAAATTCACTGTAAAATTTAACCGGTCCCAGGTAATTCGAAACGTTTTTGCTGGCAATCACCGTTTTTTTGTCTTCTCCGCCGGCAACCTCCCGGGCAACGCCGCGGCAAATTGCCGCAATCTGGCGCTCCAGGTTCCGTACCCCGGCTTCCCGGGTGTAAGAACTGATTATCGTGCGCAAAGCCTCTTCGGTAAACTCAATCTGCTCCGGGGTTAACCCGTGCTCTTTGATCTGCTTTGGCACTAAAAATTTCTCGGCAATACCTAATTTTTCTTCCACGATGTAGCTGGGAATTTCGATAATTTCCATCCGGTCACGCAACGCCGGAATGATTGTATCCTGTATATTTGCCGTGGCAATAAACATGACCTTGGTCAGGTCGAAAGCCACTTCCAGGTAGTGGTCGCTGAAAGTGTAATTTTGTTCCGGATCGAGCACTTCCAGGAGTGCCGAGGATGGGTCGCCACGGAAATCAGTGCCCACTTTGTCAATTTCATCCAGCATAAACACCGGATTATTGGAACCGGCACGCTTGATTCCCTGGATAATCCGACCGGGCAGCGCGCCAATGTAAGTGCGCCGGTGTCCGCGAATTTCAGCTTCATCCCGCACACCGCCCAGCGAAATCCGCACAAAATTACGTCCCAGCGCATTGGCAATGGAACGACCCAACGAAGTTTTGCCAACTCCAGGCGGACCGACAAAACAGAGAATGGGACCGCGCATGTCATTTTTGAGTTTTCGCACCGCCAGGTATTCCAGAATCCGCTGCTTCACCTTTTCCAGCCCGTAGTGGTCGTTGTCCAGCTTTTGCTTCACCGCCTCGATATCAAGGTTGTCTTCCGTGCTCACATTCCAGGGTATTTGCCGCCTCAATTTTTTTCTTGATCTCACCCACGTCACTGGTTTCGTCGTACTCGCCCAATTCTTTCTGAATCGCCTTTAATTGCTGACGCAGGTACATCTCCCGCTGGTTTTTCCCAATTTCGTCCTGCACCTCGTTCTGGATTTTCTTCCCCAGCTCCAGGGTTTGTAAATATTTATTGAAAATGTACGTGCTCTTTTTCAGACGCTCTTCGATATCGGAATGGAAACATTGGAAAAAGCAATAATAATATCTGCAGTAATTCCCGGGTCGTGCACATTGGCGACCATTGCCTGGTGTTCGGTGGTAATCTCCGGCGCCAAATCGATGGCTCTCTGAAATAGATTTTTCAGATTGGTAGCAAAGGCTTCGATTTTCACACTATCCGGCGGCGTTTCGTCCTTCACAATTTCCACTTCTGCCATGAAGAACGGATCGGACTGTGAGTAGCGTTTCGTCCGGAAACGGAACAAGCCCTGGATGAAGGCGCTTTTGCTTCCGTCCGGTAAATCAATCACTTTCAAAATCCGCGCAATGGTTCCTTTCAAAATCCGCGCAATGGTTCCTACCCGGTGCAAATCATCCGGCTCGGGATCGTCTATGGTGCCGTCCTTCTGTGCCCGCCCGATTGCCAGCGGAATAAACTGGTGCGGAAAGAACACCGTGTTTCGCACCGGAATGATCGGAACAAATGCCGGAATTTCTACATCATCAATGTTTTTATCTATTTTTATCATATATTACACCTGTTATTTTTAATCAAATATTTCAATCCGGATAGATTGTGCCTCTTTGAACATTTTCCGTATTTTCCAACCGGTGAAAATCAATGATGTCCCGATGATGAAAAATATTGATGCAATGAAGGCAACCAATATTTCGGGAACAAACATGATCAGTAATCCGATTAAAAAAGAACTCACACCGGTCAAAATAAAAAATCGCCAGCTCTGATCCTGGGTAACCCCAAATATATTTAAAAATTCTCTGAACATTTTCTCCTCCTTTTTTCGTTTCATTCACCGGCTTAAATACAAATATAGTGCCACAATATTCGAGTCGCGTTTAATCCTTTTAGATCCATAGAGATAAATCAAAAAGGAGAAACAGCTCTCTATTCGGCTGCTTGTCAGAATGTCTCAATTTGCTAATTTTGTGACAACGAACGGCTGGTTTTTGGCGAAAGTGACAAGTGAACAATCTTCTTTTTTATTTTGGGATTATTTACGCCGGCGAATAAAACCACGAGTTTATTGTTCATCAAAAATGCCGGCTAATTTTTCGCCGCACTTGGTACACTTCCCGTTTTTTAAGTTTACGATTGAAGTCGTGTACCAATTCCGGCGAATGAGAAGCGCGCCGCAACGATGGCAGTAGGTACTGGAAGCTTCCTCGTTCAAAACATTACCAACATACACATACCTGAGACCCACTTCCTGCGCTTCTTCCCTGGCTTTAAGTAAAATGCTGGGCATGGTTGGCGGAATAGAGGTGAGTTTGTAATCCGGATGAAAAGCAGTAAAATGAAGCGGCGTTTCCGCACCAAGGTTGTTCAAAATCCATTCGCTCATCCGGCGAATTTCATCGATATTATCGTTCAGGGTGGGAATTATTAAATTGGTTATTTCAATCCAGACATTTCTTCGTTTGAGCAATTGGAGCGTTTCAAGAACCGGCTGCAAATGCGAAAGGGTCATTTTATTATAAAAGTCCTCGCTGAATGCTTTTAAATCCACATTCGCGCCGTCGATATTTTTATAGACCTGGGGAATAGCCCCGGGCGAAATATAGCCGTTCGTTACCATGA
>MVCZ01000140.1 GCA_002049825.1 Candidatus Zhuqueibacterota bacterium 4484_188 | reverse complement strand
AATTATGAAGGTCTGTGCTGGTAGGTTCTTAAAAGGAGATAAAAAAATCAATTGATAGTCTTGTATATCATTTTTGGGATGAGTCTTTTTTTTCTGGTGTATCCTTATTTGATCTATCCGCTTTTGCTCAAGGTATTGACCGCCGGTTCCGGCAAATCTTACCTTGATTATTTCTGCCTATAATGAAGCGCAATTTATCGGTGAAAAATTACAGAATGCAGTTTCTCTTGAGTATCCGGCGGAAAAACTGGAAATCATGGTGATATCAGATGCCTCAGATGATGGAACAGATAATATTGTCCGGGAGTGGAGCCGCCGCGATCCCAGGATTCAACTTTTGCGGCAAAATGAACGACTTGGTAAAACTGCTGGCTTAAATACCGGTGTGCAACAGGCAAAAGGCGAAATCGTGGTTTTTTCGGATGCAAACGCAATGTACCATCCCCGGGCACTGCAAGAGTTGGTAAGGTATTTTGAAAATCCAAATATCGGTTATGTAGTAGGTGCTGCTCTATACAATCAAAATGATGAAAATGCAGCCACCCAGAGCGAAGGTCTCTACTGGAAGTTTGAACTCATGCTGAAAAAGATGGAATCAAAATTCCATTCGGTTGTCGGCGGAGACGGCGCTATTTACGCCATTCGAAAGACGCTGTATTGGAATTTAGATCAGGATGATATCAACGACTTCGCCAATCCGTTACAGATCATTTCCAGGGGCTACCGGGGCATTTTTAATCCTGCAGCAATTTGTTACGAGGATGCCGCCAGTGATTTCCGGAAAGAATACCGGCGTAAACGTCGCATCGTAAATCGAAGCTGGCGGGCTGTTACTAAATATCTCAGCTGGTTTAATTGGAGAAAACAGTTTAAGTTTTTATTCGAATTATTTTCTCACAAAATAATCCGGTGGTTCAGCCTGCCAATTTATTTGTTGTTTTTCTTTTCCAATTTGTTAATCATATTTCGTACTGATGCATTATTTTTTAAATTCACTTTTGCCGCGCAACTGGTGATATTCATATTTGCCTGGCTGGGGTTTTTGCTCGATTCCCAAGGCAAAGATATTCCGAAGTTAATCTATCTGCCTTATTACTACTTTTTAGTAAATATAGCCGGTTTCCTGGGAATTTACGATCAGTTCAGAGGAATAAAACATACCACCTGGAACCACGTACGGGGAAACTGATTACTTGCATTTTGTTGAAATTCTGCTCTGGGGCGGAAAGTCCATACAAATATTGTAATTACTCAGTTAACTGTAGAACACTCAGGAAGCTCTGTGGCGACTCTTTACCGGATGTCCTGAAATTCTCCATTCATTAAAACAAATAATATTGATTTTTACGCGATATAAGTTATCAGGAAAACTGCTCGCAGTTCCCGCTTCGGAAACGTTTGTCCCTATCCTTTCCCATATTCCTGGTCATAGCGTTAAAACGAATAAATGCGATTTCTCCAAACAATAATTCAAGCAATGCCGTTGTGGTAAACTAAAAAAAATGCTTAAATTAAAATTGCGGATGTAACCGCAAGGTAAAAGTGGATTGTAGTGATGAATCAGTGTAATGAAAACCGTATTTACCGGCGATTGTGCCGGAAGGATTGAAAGAATGTCTCCGGAGAAAATGCATGATATGAAACCGTTATTTGTTGATTTAGAAGGAACTCTGGTTGCGACGGATACCCGCTGGGAATCGGTTCTGATTGCGGGTTTCACTCAATGTTGCTTTGTTACCCTACCGTTCCGAAGTAGTAGAGTTTATTGAAAAGGAGCATTCGTCGGGAAGAACTGTAGTACTGGCAACCGCTTCGCATCGATTGGTGGCGGAAAAGATTGCGGAACATTTAGGTGTTTTTTCCGATATACTCGTCACTGATCCAAATGGCAACCTGTCTGGCGAAAATAAACTTCGGGCGATTGAAGCATATACACAAGGCCAAAAAAGGGTGGAAAATTTAGCAAACGGACGATTCATAAAATCTGGTGAAAACCATTATTTTTTATTTACCCTGTTAAAGGCAATGCGAGTTCACCAGTGGTCAAAAAACTTACTCCTGTTTATCCCGGCTTTTATGGCCCACCGCATCTTCGATTTCCATATTATTGTTCAACTTTTGTTTGCGTTTCTTGCCTTTAGTCTTTGTGCTTCAGCGGTGTATATCCTGAACGACCTTCTCGATCTGGAAGACGACCGCTTGCATCCGACTAAAAAAGATCGTCCTTTTGCAGCCGGTTTCCTGTCCATTCCCCGGGGCTTGACTATTGGAGCGCTTTTAATGTTCGGTGGATTTACTCTTGGTTACTGTTTTCTTCCTATTAATTTTCCGAGAATAATGGTGCTCTATTTGATTCTAACCACAGTCTATTCTTTTTTTCTGAAAAGAAAAGCAATTATTGATGTGATTACCTTAGCCGGGCTGTATGCACTTCGAATCTTTGCCGGTGCTTTGGCGGTTAAGGTCCCGGTTTCCTCCTGGTTATTGGCGTTTTCGCTCTTTTTTTTCCTGAGTCTGGCGTTAATGAAACGGTTCTCCGATTTACATCTACTTCGAGACAACCTGAATGACCAAATTGCCGGACGAGGCTATCTGGCGACAGATTTTGGAATTGTTCAAGCGAGTGGCATTGCCAGCGGCTATCTTTCTCTGTTAGTTCTTGCGCTCTATATTAATAGCAATCACGTAAAGACTTTATACAGCCAACCGCAATTGTTATGGCTGATGATTCCTTTCCTGCTCTATTGGATAACCAGAATGTGGCTGTTAACCAATCGGGGAGAAATGACAGATGACCCGATAGTGTTTACCATGAAAGATTGGGTAAGTATCCTGATTAGCCTGATTGTGTTGTTCATTTTGCTTTTGGCTTCAGTTTTGGATAAAATTTATCATTTGCAAAGCATAAGGATGATTCAATGAGCACCGCTTATGAATCGTGGGGAAGATATCCCAGGGTGAAACCGGAACAGGTGGTCAAACTGTACTGGCGGGACGAAATTCCGGATTTGACGATATTTTCATCGCCGGTGCTGGCGTACGGTTTAGGCCGAAGCTATGGCGATTGTTGCCTGAATGAAAACGGTGTTTTACTGGATACTGCCGGTCTGAATCGGTACATATCCTTTGAACCCGGCAAAGGACTTTTGCGTTGTGAAGCAGGAGTATCATTTGCAGACATTGTGGAGAAATTTGTTCCCAGGGGATGGTTCCTGCCGGTAATCCCGGGAACAAAATTCGTGACAGTTGGCGGTGCAATTGCCAATGACGTGCACGGAAAAAATCATCACCGGGCGGGCACTTTTGGCAGGTTTGTGCCGCGGTTTGAGTTACTGCGCTCTACCGGTGAGCGAGTTATTTGTTCGCTACGGAAAAATACCGGGTTATATAAAGCCACCATTGGTGGGATGGGTTTAACCGGTTTGATTACCTGGGCGGAGATTCTCTTGAAACCCATTCCCAGCGCTTTCATTGATGTGGAGTATATCAAATTTTCCACCCTGGAAGAATTCTTTGCCCTTTCCGAATCTTCCGAGAAGGATTTCGAATATTCGGTTTCCTGGGTGGACTGCACAACCCATGGCGAAAATCTGGGTCGGGGGATTTTTATGCGGGGTAATCATGCCGATCCTGAAAAACACCAGCTTCCTGCGGAACCAAAATCACGGCGGTTGACTTTCCCGGTGAATGCACCGAATTTTCTGCTGAACAATTTTACAGTGAAGGTGTTTAATTCTGTTTTCTACCGGAAACAGAAAAATAAAATCAGCCGAAAGATTGTCCATTACAATCCTTATTTCTATCCGTTGGATGCCATTCTGAAATGGAACCGGATGTACGGAAAGCGCGGATTTTTTCAGTATCAGTGTGTGGTTCCTTTTGCAGATGGCGACGCGGCAATCCGGGAAATTCTGGAGCGCATCGGGCGTTCGGGGAATGCGTCTTTTTTAGCCGTGCTAAAAACATTCGGAAATATTTCGTCTCCGGGTATGCTTTCCTTCCCGCGACCCGGGGTAACCCTGGCATTAGATATGCCGAATCAGGGGGAGAAAAGTCTGAAACTGTTTAAAAAGTTGGATGAAATAGTTATGCAGGCTGGCGGTGCCCTGTATCCCTGTAAAGATGCCCGAATGCCGGGGGAGGTTTTTAAAAACAGCTACCCCGCCTGGAAAGATTTTGTTCAATATATCGATCCCAAATTCTCTTCCAGCCAATGGCGAAGACTGAATATAGCCTAAATAGGGAAAACGATGAAAAATTTGCTTATCATAGGCGCAACATCCACCATTGCCGGCGAAACGGCTCGATTGTTTGCAGCCGAAAATGCTTCTTTTTTCCTGGCAGGGCTCAGTGAAGAAAAATTGAAGGCTATGGCAGATGACCTGAAAGTACGAGGGGCGAATAAAGTCACGACATTCCAACTGGATGTAAACGACTTTGAGCGGCATTCCGAGATGCTGGAAAAAGCTCAGAAAACTTTGGGAGAAATAGATGCGGTGCTTATTGCTCATGGCACCTTGCCCGACCAGAAAAAATGCGAACAGGATGCTAAGTATGCAGTTCGGGAATTTCGAACCAATGGCTTAAGTGTTATTGCGCTGCTGACACCCGTTGCCGCATATTTCGAGGGTCGGGGGAAGGGCTGTATTGCGGTCATCTCCTCGGTTGCTGGGGACCGTGGTCGTCAAAGCAATTACTTGTATGGGTCAGCAAAAGGGGCTGTGTCGATTTACCTGCAGGGTTTACGAAACCGGCTTGCCAAAACCGGAGTTCAGGTCCTCACCATTAAGCCGGGTTTTGTAGATACTGCCATGACAGCTCACTTGCCTAAAAACTTTCTGTTTGCCAAACCGCAAGCCGTGGCAAAAAGCATTCATAAAGCCATGAAAGGCGGAAAAGCAGACGTGATTTACGTGCCGTTTTTCTGGCGTTTTATCATGCTGGCGATTAAAGTAATTCCAGAGCGACTTTTTAAACAGCTCAAACTTTGATTCAGGGTAAACGAAGAAGAGGCTATAAACTTTAATTTTTCTCTCCTTTCTATAATTACCATAATTACCATCTGAAAAAGGAATCACGGGTAGCGCAATGGTGACCTTTTACCGGTTACTGTCACGAACGATGTGTTCAGAACTGACAGATGGGAAACGTGATTTTGCGTGCTGTAATGAACTGAGTTCCGAATTATCTGAGGATTTACGGAACAAAGTGTAAAATTATTGCATCAAATGTCGAGAATAAGAAACTTTAAAAAATAAACTCAACCCTGAAGTCGTTGGCATTTCAGGCTCGAAAATAGACTGTTATCTTCACTATTGAACAAAAGAAAATGTTTTCACGGGGACTTTGTGTTACATAAAGTTCTGTTTCTTTTCATTTTAGTTGAGAGCTTTGATAATTTTAATAAAGAGGTTAGTTAGGAAGCATATTAAATTTTTATTGATGCCACTTATTTCTAAACAATTGGTATAGTAATTGTGGTGATTTGTTAAAGGAAAAAGTATTTTTAAATAGAGTGTTAATTCAGTGGAGAGAAGTATGAAAACGAATTTATTAATTTCACTATTCTTTACCATAACTACATCAATTTTTGTTAATTCGAATTTACCGGTTATTCCTATTAACAAGCTGACACAGCAGAATTTGTTGTTTAAAGAAGGTGCGGCTTTATTTACGTCGAAATTGTTCGCTGAACTGAGTAAAGAAATTGCCTTGACTTCGACAGCTCCGGATGAAAAAATATTAAATGTTCGCTTTGCCTCACTACTCGCAGAGAAAGAATCGTTAAAATCAAATATTGCATCTTCAAGTTCAAGCCAGAAAGAATCATACCAAACCGGCAATCGCAGTACCAACTCAATTAATTGGACGCATTTGACCAGTGCCAATGGACAAATTCCCAC
>MVCZ01000139.1 GCA_002049825.1 Candidatus Zhuqueibacterota bacterium 4484_188 | reverse complement strand
GAGCAAGTCGAAGTCTCCAACCCGGAATTTCCGGTTTATTCCGGTTAGGTTAAAAACTTAGCCAAAGGATAGCTATGCGACAACTATTTTTGGTTAGCTTTTTTAGTATTATCGGTTTATTATTCTCAGCGCAAGCAGGAGACAATATTCCCGGATTAACTGGAGACCTGCAGGGAATGCGCTCCAAGCTGTTGAAAAAAGGTTTTCATTTTGGACTGGCTTATACCGGCGAAATCTACTCTAATCTTTCCGGTGGATTTCGTCAACAGGCGACCTACCTTGATATAATTAATTTCAGACTGAAAATCGATTTGGGAAGAACGCTCAATTGGCATGGGGCGACTTTATATACCGATTATTTGGGAATTCATGGTGATGATCCCAGCGAAAATGTGGGCGATATACAGGGGGTAAGTAATATTGCTGCCCCAAAAGGTTGGAAGTTTCACGAAGCCTGGTTCCGGCAAAATGTATTCTCAGACAAATTATCTTTACTTTGGGGAATGTATGATTTGAACACGGAATTTGATCTGATTGAGACAGCAGGGCTTTTTCTGAACAGTTCTCATGGAATGGGACCCGATTTCTCTCAAGGTGAAATATTTAGCCCCTCCACCTTTCCGGCAACAACGTTTGGAATGAGAATAAAAACTGCACTTACTTCTTCCCTGAGTTTACAAGCAGGGATTACGGATGGTGTTCCCGGCGATTTAGATAAACCATGGCAGATGCAAATATCCGGAGATGAAGGCGCTTTGATTGTAATCGAAATAACCCATCTTTTAGACAAAAGGAAAATTGAAATACCAGGTGCCCGCTCTAAAAGTAAGAAAGGACGTGGACGAGGCAAGGGATTAAGAAGGTGGAGAAAAATGCGGGGAAATTTCCCCAACTGCAGGTGGAACCGACATTTATCTTCCCGCCCCCGCCCTTTGGATATCTGCCCCGGTAAAGTGGCAATCGGAGGATGGTTTTATACTACGAAATTTGAGGAGTGGCGCACCTCGAACGAGACGGATTTACCCTTACACCAAAAAGTGAATTGGGGTGTTTACCTGCTTACCGAACGAATAATTTATCGTCCCAAAATTTGTATGGAGCAGGGAATACTGATGTACGGACGGGCTGGCATTGCCGATAAAAGCTCTAATCAATTCGACATTTACCTGGGCGGCGGCATAGTTACCCATGGCATTATGTTTGGGCGTCCTGACGATTTAGCAGGTATTGCAATAGCGGCATTACACAGTAGTCCTCAGTACCGGGATTATCAAAAATTGGAGGGAAATGACCTGCTTGACTGGGAAGTTGCTTTAGAATTTACCTACCGGTCAAAACTTACCGACTGGGCGGTTTTGCAACATGATATGCAGTACATCATAAATCCGGGAATGAATCCCGGTTTGATGGTAGTGCAAAAGTACAACGATACCCCAAAAACGGTTGTGATGATATAAGGCAGAAATGATCGTTTAAGGTAAATGACGATTCGTGATCCTCCTCTGGCAGAATGTTGAACATTCAGAATAATCGAAAAATTTTTTCGTTTTACTGCAACCGTTCCATATATTTGGAAAAAGCTTCCGCGTTCACCTCTTTCATCCGTTTACGCAGGGCGATACTTTCGTCATTGATCAGGTCGGAATTTTTCCGGGCAATTTCGCTTAAATATAATAAGTGATTAAAATAAACCTGGTTACTTTCTCTATCCCTTGTCGTTTTTTCCAGCAACTTCCCGTCGTACAATTTCCGGATTGCGACTGCAAACCTTTTAACGGGTGGAATTTCTATGTAGCCTTCCAGCCAGGTTTGGAAAGGCCAGGCTGCCCGGCAAAGCCGGCGCTCCGGGTACTCCAACTCCAGTGCGGAAAGCAGCCGGGTAACCTCCGGATTATAAATATGACCCGGCTCGATGGAAAACGGATCGTAAAACATGGCGAAAACAAAAATACCGGTTGCCTTGCCAATCAGATTCATTTTGGCGCAACAATAGGACTGGCAGCCGCGCAAAAAGGCGTCTTCTTTCACCTGGTCACAATAGGTGTCGACCAGGTCAATAGCTTCCTGGTATTTTCTCAGTTTCAGATAGCAATACGCCGGGTGCAGCTTTTCGGTGAGGTAGTCGATTTTCCCGGAATCAAGCTTTTCCAGTATGCGGGAATACCAGTAGAGTTCAAGATGTTCCGCTTCGTACCGCAGACTTTCGTGTTGAAGAGTCGGCGCCATTTTTTCCCAGAAACGGGCAATTTCCACCGCGCTTTTCTTCTCGGTTTGTTTCATCGTTTCTATTTCTTTTTCCCAAAAGGCATATTTCTCGCTCCAATAGGGAACATCCATCTTAAGCTGCTCAATTGATTTCATTACAAACGGCAACCCCCGCCAGTCACCGGTGTCAATCGCACGGTAGTAATCTCCCAACAGCAGTTGTGGCGCGTCAAAAAGCGAAAGTTGTTTCCACATATTCTATTCCCCTGTCGTTTGTTTGAAAACCCGGACCGGATACAGGATGTCAGCCCTTCGACTCCCCATAGGGGCAGGCCGCTCAGGACGAGATGCAGGATACCGGATACCGGATTCAAGACACCGGTTACCAGTAGCAGTAATCAGTAGCCGGAAACCAGTAACCATCAATTAATGACCAATGACCAACCCTTCGACTCCGCTCAGGACAAGTGACCAATGACTAATTGACTAATGACAGCAAAGCCAAATGACCAATGACAGCGTAGCGAAATGACTAATGACCGATTTCGGCTTCAGACATTTTTCACAGCCGAATTCTCGCCGCGGCAATGATACGGCTGTTATCCGTTTTTACGGCACGCATAAAAATCACCCGGTCTACCCCGGCGTAGGATACTTCACCTAAAAATATAACATTACTTCCTAATAATGTATACAATTCTTCAAAATTTTCATCCCGGATTAACCCGGCAAGTGAAAGCCCTTTTTCCTCCAGCAATTCTTTCAAACGCTCCCGTTCCACCAACTTCATCTTGTGGGCTTCCAAAATGGAAACCACGCTCATTTGCTGCAGGTATTTCGCCAGACCGTCTAATTCCGCTTCGCTGGCTTCGATAGGTGCCAAAACCGCCACCGGTTGTTCCGGCAGGAATTCATTCAACTGCTTGGCAACCTGGCTCCACAAATTATCCAGCCGGGTTTTCAAATACCGTTCCTGTATTTTGGGGTCAGGTGCCCGGCGGCGCACCAGTTCCGCCGGAAGCTGATACGCCATTTCCTTTTTCACAATATTTACCAGCAGGTCGTCCAGGTTGTGCGACTCGTAGTTGTCGCCGGTATGGTGGCTCACTTTGCCCACTCCCCTGCCCTCGCTTTCACCGCTCTCTCCGTAGGTCAGGAAAATAAACTCGCTGTAAGTAATTGCGGAAAGCTGGCGGAAAACATATTCTCCGGCGACATCCAGCCCGGATGCGCCGATGGTGTAGCATTTAATTCCCCGGGCGTTCGCTTCCAGGGCGGCATCCGGGTAGGTAAATTTTTCATCGTAATCGAGATGCGGCGGAGCATCGGCTATCAGGAACGCCAACTTCACCGCTTCCGGCTGCCAGTCCGTTTGGTGCAGGGCGGCTTCGAGGGCAGCCTGAATATCCTCCGGCGTATCGCCGCCGCCCCGGCTTTTGATGTCGTCAATCAGCCGCTGGAATTCATCGATACTGCCGGTAAACTGAAATCGCTTGACCACATAATCGTCTCCCCGGTCGCGGTAGAGAATCAAGCCAAAACGAATGGGCAGCGTGCTGAAATAATTTTTGATGCGGGTGTAAATGGAATAGAGATTGTCCTTTAACTGCTGGATTTCGTCGCCCATGCTGCCGGTGGTATCCAGGATAAAAAGTAAATCCAGTGAAAGATTTTCTTCTGCCGGTGCTGAGCGTAAATCGATGGTGGTAATCCGGTCGAAATCGGTTTTCACCGGCAGGCGGGTTGGCTTTCCGCCTTTCTCAAGGCGCACAAACAGCTTGTCCCCGGAAAATTCGTGAAACATAATGTGGGGAAAAATCACGTTTTCACCATTGGTGTAAGTAACCGCCTGCCAGAGCTGTTGTCCCGCCGCATCTTCAATGGCGAACGGATAATGAAAGCAGGGTTTTCCCTGTCCGTCCACCACCCGGATAATAAAGCGGTCGCGGAAATCCTGCCGGTACACATCCTGAATATCCCGGTAGCGATTCAGATAATCCAGGTAAAAAGGGTACTCCTCGTTGTCGTTGTGCGCGGCGGCTCGCAGCGGCGCGGAGTGTTGCCGGTGAGTGATTACTTTTTCAAAGGGAAGCTCGGCAATCGATTCCGGCGGCGGTTCCGGTTTGGCGGGAGCGGGCTCTTTTCCCTTTTTTCGGTAACTTTGGGTTTGCGCCTGATAGGTTTTCTCTGAAGAAGTAGTTTTTTTCTTCGCCAATTCCGTCTTTTTGAGAAGCGCCACATTTAACCGGTAATGCTCTCCCCTGCCAATCTGCACATCTTTCATTTTCAGAGTCCGGTAACCGTCCAGGGAGAAACGCAGGGTGTAGGAACCGCCGGGCAGATTGCGAATGGAATACAATCCTTGTGTATCGCTGAAAGTGACGACGGACGGATTTTCCTTCCAGGTCCACCCGGACACCGGAAATCGGAGTGCCGCTCCCCCGGTCGCTAACCACACCGTATATTTCGGAAATCCCGCTCTTTCGCGAGGCTTCCGGGAGCGGTGCACAATTCCAAAGCGTGACGAACAGAAAAAACAAAAGAAGGACAAAATATGCTGTTTTCACCCTACACCTCCGGTGTTTATTGATTGAACTGCCCGGTTTCATACAGCGGACATTTCTCATTTTGAAACTCCGAAAATACGAATGTATCAAATCTTAGGTAATCTGGCAAAATAATTACAAGCTTTTCATTTTATCTGCCTGGCACGCCAATGGCAGACAGCTCTTTCATTATTTTGCCATTGTATAAACAAAAGCAGCCGCCACATACCGCATTCTTCCGATTGTAACTATTCCATTAGTCGCTCAATGGTATGATAATACATTTCCGCTAATTCTGCCAGAGAAAAATTCAGTAGTTCATTCACAGCTAATTGATTTTCCTGAACGTAGCCGATCAGCCAAACCGGCACATTCTGCCGGGCAAAGAATTGCTCGAACGGTTGCCGGTTGGCAGGATCCAGGGAAACCACAATCCTGGATTGAGTTTCGCTGAACAGGAACCATTC
>MVCZ01000138.1 GCA_002049825.1 Candidatus Zhuqueibacterota bacterium 4484_188 | reverse complement strand
ACCTGTGCAAACCAGGATCAACACCAAATTCCGGCGAACCATTTACATCGGGGAAACAGTTTTCTTCAGCGTTTCGACTAAACCTCTGTTTTAACCATTGACCACCAACCTCCCGCCGTTCCGGTTCAACTGAAATTCGAGCGAGACCGATTTTCGTCTGTCAGAATGAAACCTGATTTCCTTTGGAAACGTGTCATCTTGACAAAAAAACTTCTTTGCCTGACAACCGCCAGAACTACACTTCTGTCGAAACCGCCGCCGGATAATTGATAGTAATTTGTTAATAAAAGAGTTATAAATGCAGCACAAAATATTGGCACTATCTTTGTAAAGAGAAATGGCAGTCGAAAGTATCCAAAGAAATAAAAAGGAGAAAAGTATGTTTTCTGACAATATGATTCGAACCGACAAAAAACAAGGAACTGAAATCAGCAAACGCGATGTTTTACTCAGGGTGAAACCGCTGGTTGATATTTACGAAACCGAAAACGACATTGTAGTGATGCTGGAAATGCCCAATGTGAAAAAAGATGGTCTGAGGGTCCAGGTGGAAAACGGATTCCTGCACATTACCGGAAGGCGGGAAAATGAACAGATTCAGGGGGAATATATCTTCCGTGAAACCCGCGACGTGTTGTTTGAACGTATTTTCGAATTGGAAGACAATCTGGACACCAACCGGATTTCCGCATCCTACGAACTGGGTGTCTTGAAAGTATCGATTGGTAAAAAGGAAAAGGCAAAACCGCGGGTGATCGAAGTAAATTGAAATCCGGGGCTGAGGGCAAACATTGCCTGAAAAATAATTGAAAAGGAAAACAAATAAGAGCAGCAATAGAAAAATCACGGACGCTTTAGCGCGTTCAGCGAATCTTTTTTTAAAGGAGGTTAAAGAAAATGGCACAGAAAGTAATTGGAATTGATTTGGGAACAACAAACTCTTGTCTGGCAGTGATGGAAGGTGGCGAGCCGGTAGTAATCCCCAATGCGGAAGGCGCACGAACAACCCCGTCGGTGGTTGGATTCACCAAAAACGGGGAAACCCTGGTTGGCGCACCGGCAAAACGGCAGATGGTAACCAATCCCGAAAATACGGTTTATTCCATTAAACGCTTTATGGGACGTCGGCTGGAAGAAGTGCCGGAAGAAACCAAGATGGTTCCTTACAAGGTAAAATCGGGAACCCATAACCTGGTGGTTACCGAAATCCGCGGGAAAGAATACACACCCCAGGAAATTTCGGCAATGATTCTGCAGAAGCTGAAACAAACCGCGGAAGATTACCTGGGCGAAAAGGTAACCGATGCAGTGATTACCGTGCCGGCGTATTTTAATGACAGCCAGCGCAAAGCCACCAAAGAAGCCGGAGAAATTGCCGGACTAAAGGTTCTGCGAATCATCAACGAACCGACAGCCGCTTCGTTGGCTTACGGTCTGGATAAAAAGAAAAGTGAAAAAATTGCCGTTTACGACCTGGGTGGCGGAACGTTTGATATTTCCATCCTGGAAATCGGCGACGGTGTGTTCGAAGTAAAATCGACCAATGGCGATACCCACCTGGGTGGCGACAATTTTGACCAGCGGGTAGTTGACTGGATTGCCGATGAATTCAAAAAAGACCACGGCATTGATTTGCGGAAAGACCCGATGGCACTCCAGCGCTTGCGCGAAGCCGCCGAAAAAGCAAAAATGGAACTGAGCAGCACCCAGCAAACTGAAATCAACCTGCCCTTTGTTACTGCCGATGCCAGCGGTCCCAAACACCTGCAGATGACCCTGACCCGCGCCAAGTTCGAAATGCTGGTAGATGATCTTTTGCGCAAAACTTTGGGTCCATGCGAAATAGCGCTTAAGGATGCCGGTCTGAAACCCGAAGAAATTGATGAAGTAATTCTGGTTGGCGGTTCCACGCGAATTCCGAAAGTTCAGGAATTAGTTAAAGAATTCTTCCGCAAAGAACCGCACAAAGGGATCAATCCGGACGAAGTGGTTGCCGTGGGTGCCGCAATCCAGGGTGGTGTGCTGGCTGGCGACGTGAAAGACGTCCTTTTGCTGGACGTGACCCCGCTTTCGCTGGGTATTGAGACGCTGGGAAATGTAACCACCAAATTGATTGAAAAGAACACCACTATTCCTACCCGCAAAAGCGAAATTTTTACTACTGCGGCAGATAATCAGACTTCGGTGGAAATTCATGTGTTGCAGGGTGAACGGGAATTTGCCCGCGACAACCGTACGCTGGGCAAGTTCATTTTGGATGGAATTCCCCCGGCACCGCGGGCGGTACCGAAAATCGAGGTGACTTTCGATATCGACGCCAACGGTATTCTGAATGTTTCGGCAAAAGATATGGCAACCGGTAAAGAGCAGAGTATTCGCATCGAAGCCAGTTCCGGCTTGAGTGAAGAGGAAATCGAACACATGGTGAAGGACGCAAAAGAACATGCTGCCGAAGACAAAAAGCGCCGTGAGCTGATTGACGCACGGAATTCCGGCGACCAGCTCATTTACCAGACCGAGAAAAACCTGAAAGATTACGGCGACAAATTAGACGTAACGACCAAGAATAAAATCGAGGCAGCCGTCAGCCGGTTAAAAGAGGCTCTGAAAAGCGACAATCTGCAGGAAATCAGATCGGCAACAGACGGACTGAACCAGGTCTGGAGCGAAGCTTCTTCGGCGATGTATCAGCAGCAAACCGCAGGCGGAGGCGGTGCTACCGCAGGCGGACCGAAAGAAGAAGCAACCACCGAACAACCGTCGCCAGGTAAAGCAAAAAAAGCCGGTGAAGCTTACAAAGAAAAATACGAGGAGTATCATAAAAAATACGAAGAACTGCACGACCAGTTTCTGCGCCTCCGTGCGGAATTTGTCAATTACCGCAAGCGGGTTGAACGGGAAAAAATCGAATTCTCCGATTATTTGAAAACGGAAATGATAAAACGCTTACTACCGGTTCTGGACGATTTTGACCACATGCTTGCCAAATCGGAGGAAGGTAGCAATGACCAGGCAGTTCTCGAAGGCGCCAAGATGATTTATAATAAACTCTATCAAACATTAAAAACTGAGGGGCTGGAAAAAATCGAGGCGTTGGGGAAGGAATTCGATCCGCAAATCCACGAGGCAATGATGCTGCAAAACACCACCGAGAAGAAAAATCACAACAAGGTGCTCAGCGTCTTTCAGGAAGGATATATGCTCAGGGATCGTTTGGTCCGCCCCAGTAAAACGGTGGTTGGTAATTATGTTGAACCGGAGGAAGAGAATTGATTCGATCCTGGTGAAAAATCCAATCAACTTTAGGGGGCTTTGTTTAAACAAAAAGCAGGTTGCCGATGGGGAGCGGCAGCCTGTTTTTTTTATCATCCGGTTTAATCTGTACATGAGTTTAAAGCAGAAATGATTGCGATGCTAACTGATTTCCGTTACATCTAAACGCAATTGCTTCTACCGGAATTCCGGATTAACACCGGCGGCATACGGGCGAGGAAGGAACGACCCCTGCCTGCCGCCTGCCCGTTTGCCGGCAGAGCCGGGCAGGCAATGAATTGATCATTCTATTCATACCCGTGAGTAAACTCTAACAGAAAGTTCACTTTAGGGGTTGACTTTTTATTCCTAGTTAATTAAATTTTCTAAAACATAAGAATGGGGTAATTCTATGTTAGTTTTAACAAGGAGGTTAGGCGAAGCAATAAATATTGGTGAAGATATCACCATTACCATTGTTGATATTGATGGTAAACAGGTAAAATTGGGTGTTATTGCTCCACGAGATGTAGAAATTTTTCGCGAAGAAGTTTATGACAGAATTAAAGAGGAAAACATTCGGGCAGCCGAAACCTCATCGGACGAGCTAAAAAAAGCTGCCCAGATTTTTAAAAAAAATAAAAAATGATTATTTTGAATGATATTTTTTCTCCGCTTCGTTCACTATTTCAGCTTTATGTGCTTTGGCGGTTTTTTCATTCATGACTTCTGGATCTTCATTTTTTCTTCATCTTCCATTCCGTCAGTCACAATCCGCATATTTTACTTTATTACCGTGCCAGCATTTTTAATTCTCTTAATCTCCGGGGTATTACTAATTGTTTACAATCACTATTATTTTAAAAGAGAAAAATGGTTGCAAAGAAAATTTATTGTCGTTCTCGGTATCATGCTTCTGCTGATCGTAGCGGTGTTTCCCGAAATGAAAAACATGGCTACGGCAAAACGAGTTTTTTCTTTCCCATTAAAGATAGTACTCTTAAACGGAATGATCATCCTGCTATTTTTATGGAACCTGGGCATTGCCCTGCGGCACCGGACAAAATTCCCCCCCACAAAATCCTGAGCAATTTACCCATATCTCACAGTGTTTTTTGGATGTCTGTAAAACATATTGCAGCATTTATAATTCCCGAATAATAATATATTGACGCGTTCCTGTACAATTTAGCATATCCGAATAGCTATTTAATTTACACTGTTTTTCAAGAGCAATTTTTATTGCTATTGTAAAATAATTCTGTCCTTATGTGATAAAAAGTTGTGACGATAATAATATCGTTATGCTTTTTTAAAGAAAACTTTTTGAAAGTATAAATCAAGGAGTCTTACTATGTGTACTCGTTTCAATTCCCCACGTTTTTTGTTCATCCTAACTTTATCATCTGTTTTATTAATCACGACACTTTCATTCGCGCAATTTTCAGTTGTTTCTTCTGTTCCGGTAAACGGAACCGCAGGTGTAGATACGGCTGCAACTTTTTCGATTACTTTCAGCAACACGGTAGATACCTCAGCCCATTTTCCTTTTCCGGAAGATTTTTTTATCAACTTGCTTTTATATCCGGACTCATTGATTGGCTCTCCGGATTCCATTACCATGAGCCCCGATTTAAAAACGGTATACATCCACAATTTACATCTGGCGGAAAACACCCAATACTTATTTGTGGTGGTCAACGCCGTCAGCCAGGGCGGTGATTCATTAGACATGCCCGCCAGCCTGGTGTTTTCTACCGGAAGCAGCCTGCCCACCGGTCAGGTTTCCGGTACGGTAAGTTATCCGGGAAACACGCCTGCCGGTGCTATGGTGGGGTTGTTTGATGCCAACCCATTTAGTGAAGAGGAAAGTGACCCGAAAGTTGGTATTGTCGTTCCCGCGCCCGATGGAAACTATACCATTGACTATGTTCCTGCCGGGACTTACTGGGTTGTGGGCATCAAGGATTTTTACGTTGACCGCTGGGGCGAAATAGAAATAAGGGATGGCAGCGCACTGGGGTCTTATGATGCAAATAATGACCTGATGCCGGACAGTGTTACCGTATCAACAGGTTCGCAAGTGAGCGGAATTGACATTTCTTTGTCCAAAGTTTTTTCCCAAACGGCACGGGATCCGTTCCCGATGGTGGAGGCTTCGGCACAATCCTGGGCATCGGATGCAGCGGCAATTGGTCTGGGCGGCGATTTGGACGAAACCGGGAACTCGCTCTTCTGGCAGTACGGTTTCTATTCTCCCTCGCTGATGGAGGAACGCACCTGGATAATTGCCGGAAACTTTATGGCAATTACCCCAACAGCTTGGGAGGAAAACGACACCACCGCTTTACCGTTGAATTGGCTGAACAGCGACACGGTTATGACCATTGCCGAAGCAGCGGGTGGCAGTAATTTCCGCCAACAATATTCAGATGCCGATTCATACGGTTTCCTCGGCTACCCGGATTTTACCAGTAAAGAGAACGCCAAACGAATTGAGACACTACCAGCAATTCGGTTAAACATTAAACGAAAAATATCAATTACGCATGCTCTCCCTGCCGGTTTTAACTATTCGGATACAAGTGGACATAGTTTGAATATTGTTATTGATGCTGTGACCGGGGAAATACTAAACACACCAACCACTGCCGCACCTGCGGCGCAAAACGCCTTGGCAGTGGCGCAAATTTGGGCATCAGACGCCAAACTGTACGCAGTGGTGGAATTGCGTGTACTATTCTCCCTCACTGGATTCTCTGCAGATGGTTGCCATGCAGGGACAATACCCGATGTTTTACGGCGATCCGGGTTGGACTGCACCTGACACGCTTACCTTACCTGATTTGTGGATAGACAGCGATTCCGCAATAGCGGTGGCGGAAGCAGCCGGTGGGGCAACTTACCGCCAGACAAACGACAGCGTGTTTGTTCAGGCAGAACTGACTCGCTGGTGGTACGGTCCCGATCCCTCCAAAAGTGTCTGGAAATTTATCTATTACTCAACCACGGCTCCGGATGAGGAATATCTTGTCGATGCGGTGAACGGCAATCTGGTAAGTATTGGCGATGATTTCCAATCGGGTTTGGTTGCTCATCGATTGCGGCTTTTCCCGAGCTATCCCAATCCTTTTAACCCGGCTACCCAAATTCGGTATCATATACCCCGGGCTTCGAAGGTGGAAATAGCTGTTTACAATATGTTAGGGCAAAAAATTTCCGTGCTGGTAAATCGGAAACAGACTGCCGGCGAACACGAAGTGGTCTGGAAACCACAAGGTCTGGCATCCGGACCATACCTGATTCGCTTGCAGTCCGGAAACCAACAAGCCGTACGTAAAGTGGTTTATATGAAATAGCATGAACCGATTTTAGCTGTCAAGTAGTTGGACAGCTTCAACGCGACCAAGGGAGGATTTTACACAGAGAAGCCCCGGGAAATGCCATTCCGGGGTTTCTTTATGTACCGGTAATTTTTATTAAAAAACAGTTTTTGTTTTTAGAACCTCGTTCTTTCCCACCGGCAAAAAAGCATTTAACTATTGGATATTTTGCCACCGGTAATTATTTTAATTGTTCGATAATCGGGCGGCAGTGACGAAAGTTGGTTTACCATGAAAAGCGTTGAGATTCACACTGAAAATCCCAATCCCCGAACAATCAACCAGGCAGTTAAAGTACTGGAAAACGGTGGTCTGCTTATTTACCCAACCGATACTGTTTACGGGATTGGTTGCAACGTATACAACAAAAAGGCACTGGAGCACCTGTATCGGCTCAAAGGTAAAAGCAAATTCGATCCGGTCAGCCTGGTTGTTTTGAATATTCAGCAAGCCAGCAGATATGCCCGAATCTCCAATTTTGCCTACCGGATATTACGCCATTGCCTGCCGGGACCCTACACCTTTATTTTACCGGCAACCCGTGAAATTCCTAAACTTATGCTCAGCCGCCGCAAGGAAGTCGGTATTCGAATCCCCGACTGTAATGTGAGCAAAGCACTTTTGGAAGCACTAAATTACCCCCTGGTAAACACTTCGGTAAGCATGAGTGCGGAGGAACTGCTCAACGATCCAGTAGAAATAGAAGACCGGTATTATTCCGAGGTGAGCATGTTTTTAAATGCCGGTTGGCTGCCCAACCCCATCGAATCGACCATTGTGAGCCTGGTGAATGATGAAGTGGAGGTTTTGCGGGAAGGGAAAGGCGATATCAACCGACTTCTTGAGTAACCCATTGATGCAGAATAAATAAATCAAGGGAAACGGTAGATTTCCCTTCTAAAAGAAAAATGGACATGTGAGGTAACAAAATGAAGGAAATTGTCAAAACCGATCAGGCGCCGACACCGGTAGGTCCCTACAACCAGGCGATAATTGCCGGCGATTTTATTTTCACTGCCGGGCAAATTGCCATCGACCCGGCGACCGGGAAGTTAGCCGAGAACGACATTCAAAAGCAGACGCGGCTGGTCATCCGGAATCTGGAAGCGGTGCTTAAAGCTGCGGGCAGCGACCTTTCCCGGGTGGTGAAGACAACCGTTTTCCTGAAAGACATGAACGACTTTGCCGCCATGAACGAAATTTATGCCGAGTTCTTTTCGGAAAACTCACCGGCACGCTCAGCAGT
>MVCZ01000137.1 GCA_002049825.1 Candidatus Zhuqueibacterota bacterium 4484_188 | reverse complement strand
TCACTTATTGATGGGCAATTCTGTCATTCCCGCCTGTCTGCCGGCGGAGCCAGGCAGGCATGTATTTAGCGGCCTGCCTGCTGCAGGCAGGGAATCCACTATATTGCATAATTGGATTACCGATAATCCCGGAAAGGCGGGACGGGAATGACATTCTATGAAAGTTCCACCTGTTAGTGAGGTTATACTTTTGAATAACTGTTTTTATTTATTAAAAAAATGATTAACTTTAGTTTCAAAAATTTCTTATAAAAAGAAAAATACCTTTGATAGAAAAAACTTGATTTAAATGAGAAATACGCTAAAAATATCAGTAATACTTTTTATAATAAGTGTTGTGTGGCTAAGTTGTAAAGATCAGTCTTCGAAACCCCCGCCGCCTGCTAAAGTGCGGTTTGTTGAAAAAACAGCCGAGTCGGATACGCTGGAGCGGGGAATTGATGCCGTTCCGGAATCCGATGCAATTTACCTGGAGTGGTATTCGAATCATGAGGAAAATTTGGCAGGGTATGTGATTTCTCGCAGCATATTTGAGGATCGAAATTTTGTTGAAATTGCCCGGATTAAAAAAATTACAGAGTTTGAATTGCCCGACACCACATTTATCGATCAGGTCGATTCACTGAATATACTGGATCGGTACTATTACTATATTGAGGCAATAGATGATTTTGATCAACTCGGTGAACCGTCCGATGTGGTTAGTTATAAGCTGGTTCCCAAACCAATTTTAGGTTCACCAAGAAATGTGATTACCCAGACTTCGCCGGATTTTACCTGGGATTTTGATGAAAGCTTTGTTCCGAATGCTTTTGTGTTTCGATTATTGAAGCGAAATAACCAGAAATATTTTTATTATTTTACTAAACTTTCACTGCTTCGTGACGATTATGCACCTCATCAACAATGGACAGGTGATGAATTAACATTGCCAACTCCATTACCATCTGGGACGTATCGTTGGAGAATAGATCCGATTGGTGCCGAAGAGAATCAGGGAGCAGAGTCAATATGGCTTGATTTTACGATTCAATAGGTCGGGTTAATTTATATGAGTAAATATGTTTTTCTTGGCGCGTTGCTTCTGTTTTTTTTAATGGTTATTCCGGGCTATTCACAAGATTACCGAATGCAACAATCATTGCAGTATGGAGATCGTCCTGCGCAGTATATATTAGGATCAAATGATGTTTTGCTAATCACAGTTAATCTTTGGGGGCATATTCAGCGACCGGGTATATACAGTATCCCCAGCTCCTACGGTATCATCGATTTGTTATCTTCGGCTGGCGGTCCATTAAAAACTGCCCGTTTGAAAGATGTCCGGATTATTCGCAAGAATCAGGAAGTAATTAAAGTGAATATCGAAGAATTCATTAAAACCGGAAATAAAGACCTTTTAGTGCCGCTTCAGCCGGGAGATGTGATCATCGTTTCCGGGAGTATCTCCGATATTTTTACCAGAATAGTAGCGGTAGTACGTGATATTGCAATTATCGTCAATGTGTATGTGCTCGCAAGGCGATATCGATAAAAAAGTGTCAGAAGATATTTTTTCTTGACAAATACTAAAATTGTTTTTACTTTACCGTCAAACTTATTTTGCGGGAGGATAAAAATGTCTCATCTCTACAAGCTTTTCCTGGTTTTTCTGCTTATTCCTGTTGTTGCGCTTGCAGGTAACTTCGGGAGCCAGCACCTGCTCCATGTTCAATCGGCAAGTACACTTGACAAAGGGACACTGGATTTCCGTTCCAATTTACGCTTCTTCACCAAGGTCGGAGAATTGTTGGGTGGTAATAAACCAGCCAATTTTTCCGCAGTAAATTATTGGGACGTTCAGAGCAATGTATTGCTCACTTATGGAGTGATGGAGCATTTCGACTTAAGTATTATGAACCGGGTTTATGTTGACCGAAATACTTCAGGTGCTGAATATAATAGCCCCGAAGATATCTTCTTGGACGGCAAAGTCGGGTCCTTCGGTTTAAGCAACAACCGGTTTGGCTATGGATTATTAGGCAAGTTGCGCATTCCGGTGGGGAAAGAGTATAATTACGCTTTCGAACCTTATACCGCCGGTGGTTTTGAATACGGCATTATGGGATTGTTCTCTTTCTTTAACGATCCCTACCTGCACGACCGCAGTTTTAGTCTGCATTTTAACCTTGGATGGTATAATCATAACGATGCAGGGGAAATTCTGTTAAGTGCGAATAATCCGGGAAATACGACCGGGTTAACCTATAAAGCCGATGGAAATGCCACCGAACTGCAATACGGGGTTGGTTTTAAATACCCGAGTGAGTTGTTTGATCTGAACCTGGAGTTGTGGGGAATCAATTTCATTAGCGCGCCGGATTCTATGGCTTACAGTCGGGAAAATTTCGCCTACTTTACTCCTTCGATTCGTTTTAAACCAAAAAGCTGGTTTAGCTTTAATCTTGGAGTTGATATTCGGGTGAGCAACAATACCAACACATCTGCTTCAAGAAAAACCTTGCCTGATGTCACAATGTGCGCTCGAAAGTTGATTTTTACGAAAATCTTCTTCAACAACGGGATAAAACCCGCAGCATTGAGGATGAACTCCGTCGTTTGAAAAAAGAGCGGGAACAAGCAGAAAAAGAACTTGAGGAATTGCGGCAGATGTTAGAAGAACAGGGTGGCGGGAATAAATAATTGGATGCAACCTGAAACTTGAAAATCCCTCAAAGGTCTCTTTGAGGGATTTTTTTTCGAATAAAAAAGAGCGGAAACCAAATGGTAGACAGGAATATCTTTCGGAAAATTCAGGATATTCGAAACAAGGCTTTAGCTAAGTATTCCCATTTCAATGTCGGAGCAGGACTCGAGACCACCGATGGGAAACTGTATTTGGGACACAATATTGAAAGTAGCTCCTACGGGCTTACGATATGCGCAGAACGTGTCGCCCTTTTTAAAGCTTTGTCTGAGGGGGAAAGAGATTTTAGAAGGATTTATATTTTAGCAAATAATGAAGAATTTTGCCCGCCGTGCGGTGCCTGCCGACAATTATTGATTGATTATGCACCCAATATTGAAGTCATCCTTTTAACCGATAGTGGTGCCGAGAAATCATACCGGATCAGTGAGTTGTTACCCGAGGCTTTTACCGAAAAAAGGCTCAAATAAGCACGTTTTTTCCGAATTGTTGTCTCTTTAAGTGTGGATTTTGTTTTGAATTTCACACGGAGAGTTCTGGAATGGAGAAACATCCCACTATTATAATTATATTGACAACTTACTTAAAAAAAACTATATTATGAAAAAAAGAATTAGGAGGCTTTATAATGGGTATTAGTGCTTATGCTTTAGTTCGTGTTTCTCCGAATAAGATTAAGGAAGTAGTTGAACAGGTTTCCGAAATTAAAGGAATTAAACAGGTTCATCCGGTTACCGGACCATACGATGCCATTGTTTTCATTGAAGCGCCGGACATGAAAGAGCTGGGCAAAGTAATCCTGGCAGATATTCACAGCTTGGATGGGGTAATTGACACGACAACTTGTTTAGTGGTAGAATATTAAACTTACACCCGAATCGTATCAAGTTTACCCGGGAGCGATCCCGGGTGATGTTTATTTGTTATCTGAAAACGGTTTGGCTTTCCGGTAGATATTCGGAAGTTCATCACCTGGTTTTTACCGGCGAACGATCCATTTTTTCCCGTGAAAAAAATTGTAACCCCATAGCATAAAGACAGAATCGCGACTTTTTATTTACCTCATTTGGTGCATTCAAACCTTGCTTTTTATTACTCCTATAATGTGAACACAACTTCTTTTAAAATCGGGAAATTAGTATTTCCCCGGAATCGCGTTGTTTCTTATTCACTATGGTGCAGCGGAAGTGATTTCCCCGGTGTCTGTGTTCTGAGTTTGTGATATGCCTGAAATCCGAGGAAAACTGCCAGGGTAAACAGTACAATAGAGAGAAATGCCAACAGATAATTTTGTTGCTGAATAAAGTTGGTATAAAATAAAGAAACGAGGGCTGCCAGTGTTACCGCAAACATGAACACCATTGGAATGAGCGTAAACGCTGCGTTTTCTTTCTGATTGATGAGCCACAGCGATATTGCCAGTAGTGCCAGTGCCGCTAACAATTGATTAGCACTTCCGAAGATAGGCCAGATGGAGTCGCTCTTTCCGCTGAAGGTGAGCAATGTACTGAAGAGCACCGTGATAGTGGTCGCTACAAAACGATTCTCTATTAGGCTATTTGTCTTACTACTCTTTTCTTTGGCTTGTTCAAAAAATTCCTGAAAAGCAAAGCGGGCGAGCCTGGTGGCGGTGTCTAATGAAGTCAAGGCAAAAGCCGCCACTGCCAGGGCGGTAAAAGTCCGGGCGCCGGACACCGGAATGTGGAGAAGAGGGATTTTGCTGATAAACCGACCAACGCCTTCGGCAAAAGCACTGACAAAATGCCTCGAAGAATAAAAACCTGTGAATTCCGGGCGGGTGAGTGTGGCTACCGCTAAAAGCGCCAAAACAGCTAATACGCCCTCAATGAGCATGCTGCCATACCCGATTGTTTTCGCATCTTCTTCACGGTCTAATTGTTTCGCAGTCGTGCCGCTGCCGACCAGCGAGTGAAACCCACTGATAGCACCGCAGGCTACGGTTACGAACAATATCGGGAACATGGTTCCCAGGTTTTTCACTGAAAAACTGGTAAACGCATTCAGGTGAATTTCGGGTGCGGTAAAAATTACCCCAACCACACCGCCGAGAATAAGCGCATAAAGCAGAAAGGAATTCAGGTAATCCCTGGGTTGCAGAAGAATCCATACCGGCGTAACCGAGGCAACGAAAATGTAGACGATCAAAATCCACCGCCAGGAGGTTTGGCTCATGGTCCAGGGTGCCTTTTCCCCAACTACTACCAGCGAGAACAACAGCACCACGCCAATTAAGGTGGTCAACCATAAAGGCAATTTTAAGCGGTAGATGGATAATCCGAAGAGCACTGCCAATACAATAAACAACACCGAAGAGGTCGCTGAAGACGGTGTTCGGGTAAAAGTGTCGGCAACAATGTTGATAAAAACAGCCACGATCAGCACCAGGGTTGACCAGCTAAAAATAAGAAACAATTTCTTGCCGCTTAGCCCGATGTATTTTTCAATGATTTCTCCGATCGACTTTCCGCGGTGACGAATGGACGCTACAATGGAAGAAAAATCGTGCACACCGCCCATAAATACTGCGCCAAATAGTATCCACAAGTAAACCGGTATCCAGCCAAAGGCAGCGGCGATGATAGGACCGACAATGGGGCCGGCTCCGGCAATGGAAGCAAAATGATGTCCCATAAGCACCGGTGTTTTAGCCGGCACATAATCTACTCCGTCGGTCATGGTGTGCGAGGGAGTCTCCCGTTCAGGATTGACTTTTAATTTCCGGGAAACATAGCTGCCATAGGTTCGAAAAGCGATGCTGAACATGATGAGTGAGAACAGAAGTATAAAAATGCCGTTCATAATAAACCTCCTGGCGAAATTTTATGTTTGAATATATAAATTTCAGGTTAAAAAGCGCAAGATTTATCCCAAAAAGTTTGGTTGATAGTTCACCATATCGACATAGTTGTCCTGACGTACGAAAATTATGGTCTTTTGCGTTAAAATAACATTTGTTGTGCTGGATTCAATAAGTATTTCGTAGCCGGTAAGGTCAGGTACTCGGTACAGGAAATGTGTACAAAATTAATTTGAAACAAAATAATTTTTTTGTTGCTTGAATATTTTTTATGATTATATTTGGTGGCTCAAAAATTTGAGCTGTATAAAAACAAAGGTATTTAGCAAATCACGAAGGGAATATTATTGCGTGTCGCCGAAATGCCGGTGTAGCTCAGTTGGCCAGAGCAGCTGATTTGTAATCAGCGGGTCGGGGGTTCAAATCCCTTCACCGGCTCTGCTTTTTTTAAAGAAGAGTAACCGGTAATTCAGCGCAAGCAGACAATTGATATGATTGATTGGGGAGGTAGCGAAGCGGTTAAACGCATCAGACTGTAAATCTGACGGCAGAAGCCTTCGGAGGTTCGAATCCTCCCCTCCCCACGGAGAAATAGCTCGGACGATGGGTTGCGAGCAAGGGGTTGGAAACAGGGATACATAATGCGGGGGTAACTCAATTGGTAGAGTCACAGCCTTCCAAGCTGTTGGTTGCGGGTTCGAGTCCCGTCTCCCGCTCCAGATAAGTTGCGCGATGTGAAAAGCAGCTTATTTTAGCAGCCCACGTAGCTCAGTAGGTAGAGCACATCCTTGGTAAGGATGAGGTCACCGGTTCAACCCCGGTCGTGGGCTCTTTTTTTATGAACGAAATGTTGGGTAACATTTGAAAATAAAATTAGTCCGTTTAACAAGGTAATCTTTGGAGGAAAGCCAATGGCTAAGCAAAAATATGAACGCACGAAGCCCCACGTAAACGTAGGCACGATTGGTCATGTCGACCATGGGAAAACCACGCTGACCGCAGCGATCACCATGCATCTGGCGAAGAAAGGATTGTCCCAGATTCGTGATTTCGATAGTATTGATAATGCGCCGGAAGAGCGCGAACGCGGTATTACTATCGCGACCGCTCATGTGGAATACGAAACTGATAAACGTCACTACGCTCATGTGGATTGTCCGGGACATGCTGACTATATCAAGAACATGATTACCGGTGCGGCGCAGATGGACGGTGCCATTCTGGTGGTGAGTGCTGCTGATGGACCCATGCCACAAACTCGTGAGCACATCTTGCTGGCGCGCCAGGTGAACGTACCTTACATCGTGGTGATGTTGAATAAAATTGATCAGGTGGACGATCCCGAACTGCTCGACCTGGTGGAGCTGGAAGTCCGCGAGCTGTTATCCAGCTACGATTTCCCCGGAGACGAAGTGCCGGTGATTCGCGGAAGCGCCCTGGAAGCAATGAACAACCCGGATGACCCGGAAAAAACCAAGTTCATCGACGAACTCATGGATGCCATTGATGAATATATCCCCACTCCCAAGCGAGATGTGGATAAACCTTTCCTGATGCCGGTGGAAGACGTGTTTTCAATCACCGGTCGTGGTACCGTGGGCACCGGTCGTATCGAGCGTGGTAAAATCCACGTCGGCGACGAGGTGGAAATTATCGGTATGGGTACCCATCGCAAAACCGTGTGTACCGGTGTCGAAATGTTCCGTAAGTTGTTAGACGAAGGTATGGCTGGCGACAATGTCGGCTTGTTGCTCCGCGGTGTTGACAAAGAAGAACTGGAACGCGGTCAGGTTATTGCCAAGCCCGGTTCCATCACGCCGCATACCAAATTCAAGGGACAGGTGTACGTGTTGAAGAAAGAAGAAGGTGGGCGTCACACACCGTTCTTCAACAATTACCGTCCGCAATTCTATTTCCGGACAACCGACGTAACCGGCAGCATCAAACTCCCGGAAGGCGTGGAAATGGTTATGCCCGGCGACAACGTCACTATGGAAGTAGAATTAGGCAAACCCATTGCAATGGAAAAAGAGTTGCGGTTTGCCATTCGTGAAGGTGGTCGCACGGTTGGTGCAGGCGTTGTTACTGAGATCATCGAATAGTTAAATATTAAATCGCGGAGTCAGAAAGTGCGAGATATTATCATTCTGGAATGCACTGAATGTAAGCAGAGAAATTATACCACCAAGAAAAATAAACGATTGCACCCCCAGCGGGTGGAGTTTAAGAAATATTGTCGGTTTTGCAATAAACACACGGTTCACAAGGAAACGAGGTAACTCGTTAGTTGGTTTAGGCCTGTAGCTCAATTGGCCAGAGCACCGGTCTCCAAAACCGGGGGTTGGGGGTTCGAGTCCCTCCAGGCCTGCATTTACCGATTGATGAGTTTTTTTATGCCAAAAACAGAGTGCGAAAAATGATTAAAAAAGCGAAGCAGTTTATTGAGGATGTTCGGGTGGAAATGAAAAAAGTGGTCTGGCCCGAACGTGACGAATTGATAAATTCGACAATAGTGGTTATTGTGGTGTCTATTCTCTTTACATTATTTATTTTCTTCTCCGATACCATAATATCGAAACTGGTCAACATTTTATATTAAAGCTAAGGTAGAGAACGAAATCAAGTTTAAATCGCTGGAGGATCGTTTTGGTCGGATTATTGTCCCTTCGGAACCAGTTTTGGAAATGCGTGATGGCAAAAAGCGTTTGAAAAACCGTGTTTTTTTTCCGGGCTACATTTTGATAGAAATGGTGTTGGATACTCAGACCAAACATTTAGTGCAGGAAACACCGGGTGTAATCAGTTTTGTCGGACCAAGGAATAATCCGACCGCAGTAAAGCCGGAAGAGGTGGAAGCGGTGCTGCGCAAAGTGGAACGAAAAGAATCAGAAGCCGAGCAGGTGGAAGTTCCTTTCCGCGTGGGTGATGCCATCCGGGTGATCGATGGTCCTTTCGCAGATTTCACCGGTATCATCGAAGAGGTTAACGAAGAGAAGAAAAAGGTGAAAGTTTCGGTGAGTATTTTTGGTCGTCCGACACCGGTCGAGTTGGATTTTTTACAAATTGAAATGGAGAAATAAGAGCAATGGCAAAGAAGATTGCAGCCTATATTAAGCTACAAATTCCAGCAGGACAGGCAAATCCTGCGCCGCCGGTTGGTCCGGCACTGGGACAGCACGGGGTGAATATTATGGAATTCTGTAAGGCATTTAATGCCCGAACTCAGGATAAGATCGGCTATATTATTCCGGTGGTGATCACGGTGTACGCAGATCGTTCGTTCAGCTTTGTAACCAAGACACCTCCCGCCTCAACACTCCTGCTGAAAGCTCTGGGAATTGAAAAAGGTTCGGGCGAACCGAATGTGAATAAAGTTGGAAAAGTGACTGCTCAACAAGTGGAAGAAATTGCCAAGACAAAAATGCCGGACCTCAATGCGTCCAGTCTTGAAGCCGCGATGCAGATTATTCGGGGCACCGCGCGAAGTATGGGCATTGAAGTTGAATAATTCGTGGTGAGGATATCAATGAAAAAAAGAAGTAAAAGATATCAGGAAAAAGTAAAGCTCATAGAGAACCGTGAATACTCTTTGAAAGAAGCGGTTGAATTAATCAAAAAAACTGCCTCGGCAAAATTTGATGAGTCCGT
>MVCZ01000136.1 GCA_002049825.1 Candidatus Zhuqueibacterota bacterium 4484_188 | reverse complement strand
AACGATTTGTTCAACGACCGGCGCCCGGGGTACTACGGCGAGATTTGCAGTTCGTGATTCTGATGATACCGCCGGGTAATTGATCGTCTTTCATTTCTGTGTCAATGTATTCATAAAAAGGTCAAACAATATTTTCTCCGGAACTCATTACTCCATTTTTCAATACAAACAAATGTAATTTGTAATCATACAAGTTAATTGAAACAGAAGGTAAAAAAGAATGGCAAAAAACAAGGTACTTTGGGTAGATGATGAAATTGAATTCCTACAACCTCATATTTTATTGCTGCGCGAAAAGGGGTATAAAGTGGAAACCGCAAACAATGCCGACGATGCGATTTCAATGATTAAATCGCAAAATTTCGACCTGGTGCTCCTTGATGAAATGATGCCCGGAAAAGACGGGTTGACCGCACTGGGCGAGATTAAACAGCATTCCCCGGGACTTCCGGTTATTATGATTACCAAAAATGAAGAAGAGAGCTTGATGGAAGATGCCATCGGTGCCAAGATTGATGATTACCTGACCAAGCCGGTAAATCCCAGCCAGATTTTGATGGCGTGCAAAAAATTTCTTGAATCCAAAGACATTTCACAGAAAAAGCTGACCCAGACTTCTTCGCAAAAAATTAACCAGATTGCGCTACGCTTAATGGAACGATTGGACTACCGGGATTGGATCGATATTTACCTGAAACTGACCGACTGGGATATTGAGCTGGACGGCATGAACGAACCCCAGATGCGCGAACTGATCTATGACCAGCGCAAGGAATTTCAATATTTCAAAAGATTATTATTATTCGATTTTGCCCACCGCCACACCATTTGCGCGAAATGCAATTTTCAGCGGGTTGTATCCGTTAGATATCGAACGGCGCTACCCGGAACTGTGGGCACAGGGTGAAGACGACGACTACAGCCGCAACCGTTACGAAGACAAGCTGATATACGACCAGTTGCGGGTGCTGGGTCTGAAACTGCGCAGCGAACCGAAATATGTAAAAGTGTTGAATACCGAGGACGCCCGGAACCTGGAAAAAAACCTGAGTAATTACCTGAGCTCCCCCATGTTGAGTATCGTACTCAATTTTGTGGACATCCTGGCGCACAGTCGCTCGGATTTACCCATTCTGAAAGAGATTGCCCCGAACGAACCTTCCTATCGCTCGCTGACCCGCTCCTGGTTCGAACACTCGCCGGTCTACAGTGTATTTAAGAAATTGGCTGAACAAGATGTGACCGTAATTGTTACCAGCGATCACGGTAGTGTGCGCAGCCTGCGGGGAACCAAAATAATTGGCGACCGGGAAGCCAGCACCAACCTGCGCTATAAATTCGGGCGAAACCTGAAAGTGGAACAGAAACACGCCGTATTTGTTAAAAACCCGAAAGATTACAAACTCCCCCAGCGGAATTTTAACCTGAACTACGTCATCGCCAAGGAAGATTATTATTTTGTTTACCCGACCAATTACCATAAATATTTAGCCTATTACCGAGATAGTTTTCAGCACGGCGGCATTTCGTTGGAAGAAATGATCCTTCCGGTAGTGACCCTGCAGCCCAAATAAAAGGAAAGGGGGAGCATACCTTTTGGGTGCAGATGGTTGGTGTCGGCAACGCCCGTCACTGCAGGTGCGCCTGCCGGCGAACAAACTGACTTTCCCCTGTTTCCGGTTCAAAAAACGCTATAAATTACCGGTAGCAGACGGCGGTGTTTCCGGATTAACCGCTCCTGTTATTCACCCGAAACAAACACCGGCGATGACAGAAAACAAAAATCAGCTACAGAAAAAATTTACCTCCTTTACCAAATTAGCAACAACCCCTGCCGAAACCGAGCGGATTGCCCGCGATTTTGCCGCCGGTTTACAGCCCGGGGATGTGGTAGCGTTTTTCGGAGACCTGGGCAGCGGCAAGACGTTTTTCATCAAATCCCTGTGCCGGGCGCTGGGAACCGTCCAGGAAGCCACCAGCCCCTCGTTTACCATCATCAATGAATATTTTACCCCGGATGATTTGTTTGTCTACCATTTTGATTTTTACCGGCTGGAAGACGAACAGGAGCTGCGCAACCTGGGACTGGATGAGTTTTTTTACAACGATTACATCTGCCTTATCGAATGGGCGGATAAAATTTTACTGCACCTGCCGGAAAATCGCTGGGAGGTTTGGTTGCAGTTTGTTCCGCACCAGCCGGAAAGCAGAAACATTTCCATTTTCAAAAAGACAGATGAAGAAAATGAACGATAAAAAAAAACCGGTTTTTATTCTAACAATTGAAACCAGCGGTTTGACATCGGGAGTGTCCATTGGGCAGGACGGTGAATTGTTGGCTGAGAGGGCGCTCAATCTGAAAAACATTCATTCCCGCAAAATGGCGTTAATGCTGAAACAGTTAATGGAAGATGTCAAATTGGATTATCGGGACCTCGCTGCGATTGCTCTTTCTGCCGGACCGGGGTCTTTCACCGGACTGCGCATCGGTTACAGCCTGGCAAAGGGGTTGGCACATCCGCTCTGCCTGCCACTAATTGAAGTGTCCACGCTGGACGTCTGGGCATACCAGCAGGGAAAAACAGACTTGCCGGTGATGGCACTTATCGATGCCCATCGTAACGAAATTTTCTGCGGATTGTATCGCTGGAAACAGAACACATTGCATCGGGAAGGCGATTACCGCCTGGTGCCGCTAAAAGATTTACCGGCGCTGCTTCGGGAACCGACGCTAATTGTTGGCGCCGACACAGTTCAGTTAAAAGAAAAGATTATGAAGTTTTCTGCCGAAGCCGCCCGGTTTCCATTTCCTTTTCTGACTCAGCCGGAAAACTGGGCGTTGCTACACCTGGCATTTCAAAAATATCAAGCCGGAGAACTACGCGCCGTGTCTGAAGCCGAACCACGATATATGAGAGCTTTCAAGGGAGTAATGTAGTGCAAATCCGCCGGATGACTGAAAATGACCTGGGCATCATTACACATCTGGAGCAGCTCCTTTTCGAAGATCCCTGGCAGCGCAAAAGTTTTGAATTTGAGCTTAATCGGAACCGCTATTCCATCTGCCTGGTGCTGGAGGACAAAGGGCGGATTATCGGTTACGCGATTGTCTGGAAAATTTATGAAGAATTCCACATTGCCAATTTTGCCATCCACCCCGATTTCCAGGGGCAAAAGTTGGGCACCTATTTTCTGGAGCAACTCTTGCAGTATGCCGGAAATGCTCGCTACGCACTACTGGAGGTACGGGAGAGCAACCTGCCTGCCCGTCACCTGTACAAAAAATTCGGTTTTAAAACCATCATGAAACGTCACTACTATTATCGAAACGGCGAAACGGCGCTGGTGATGCAGAAGATATTTGAGAAGAAGAAAACCGGTACCTGAAAAAACGTGTAGAGTTCTAACCCTGAACACTGCGGATGGCAAATTAAAATATTTCTTGAATAAATTCACAAATTTGATAAATTTGATTTTGAGTGAAACGGGAACTTGCTATGATCAAACTATTAATCGTGGATGACGAGCCGGACGTTTTAGACCTTTTGGCAGATGCTTTTATTGTAGTAGGAAACCAGGTGACCAAATCCGGCGATGGGATGGAAGCGCTGGAAATTTTCAAAACCGGCGATTTCGACATTGCCATATTGGACGTGGAGCTGCCGGAGATGAGCGGTTTTGAACTAACCACGGAAATCAAAAAAATCAAACCAGATTTCCCGGTTGTTCTAATCACGGGATATTCTCACTTGTATCGCCCCCAGGATGTACTAAGCCTGGATGTGGAAGCATTTTTGAAGAAACCGATCAACATCCCGGAATTGAATTCAATTATAAACCAGATTATCGCCCGAAAGAAACAGCACAGGAGGATCAGTGGACCTTGACGGATTTTTTCAACCGCAGAAAAAAAGGAATTAAAAGCATCGTCATGATCACCGCCGGTTTCCGGGAGGTCGGCGGCGAGGGTGTAGAGCGCGAAAAGAAACTGATGGAAGTGGTACGCCATTACCAAATGAAAATGATCGGTCCCAACTGCATGGGCGTTATAAATACCGACCCGCAGTATCGCATGAACGCCAGTTTTTCACCCACCGAGCCTTATGTGGGAAATGTGGCGTTTGTCTCGCAGTCGGGCGCGCTGGGAGTAGCGGTGCTGGAAATGTGCAAGGCGTTGCGGCTGGGATTCTCCATATTTGTCAGCGAGGGAAACAAAGCCGACCTGACTGACAGCGATTTTCTGGAATACCTGGAACAGCACGAGCCTACCCGAGTAATTACACTCTACCAGGAAAGCATCGAAGACACCGGGCGTTTTCGCAAAATTGCCACCCGGATCAGCCGAAAAAAACCGATTATTGCCCTGAAAGCCGGACGCAGCGAGAGCGGCGCCAAGGCGGCTTCTTCGCACACCGGCGCCCTTGCCAGCTCCGATTTAGCCACCGACGCATTTTTCAAACAATGCGGGATTCTGCGTGTCGATTCCATTGAGGAGCTGTTCGAACTTTCCCTGGGATTTTCCAACCAGCCGATTCCCCGGGGAAACCGCCTGGCGGTACTGACCAACGCCGGCGGACCGGCAATCTTAGCCACCGATGCCATCGAAAAGTATGGACTGAAAATGGCGTCTCTTAGCGATAAAACCCAAAACAAATTGCGTACTTTTTTGCCGGAAGAAGCAGCCGTGCACAACCCGGTGGACATGATTGCCAGTGCCAATGAAGAAACATATCGAAATGCACTGGAAACGGTTTTGAAAGATGACCGGGTGGATGCGGTAATGGTTATTATCGTCAGACCACCCATAAACACCACGCCGCGGATGATTGCCGAAGGGTTTCGCGGGATTGTGCAAAAGCCGGGGCAGAAACCTGTTTTTGTTGTGCTGATGGCGCAGGCGGACGAGTCGTGCGGACTGGAGGTGTTTCAGGAGCTGAGGCTGCCGGTGTATGCTTATCCCGAATCCGCGGCGCGCAGTATTTCGGCAATGCTAAACTACCAGCAGTGGAAGAAAAAACCCGCCGGAAAAACCGCAAAGGTCAGCCTGGACAAAGGTGCTTTCAGACACATTTTTGCCGAATCGGCAGCCGAAGGGCGCGAGTATCTTTCCAGCGCCGATGTTCAGCAGATACTTAAAACCTACGGATTTCCACTGCCCTTCAGCCAAATTGTTCAGTCGGCAGATGAAGCCATCGCCATTTACCGTGAGCTGAAAAAACCGTTGGTGCTGAAAATTGAATCGGAAGAGATTGTGCATAAATCCGACATCGGCGGTGTGCGGATTAGTTTGAAAGGGGAAAGAGAAATACGGAATGGGTTTGATGAAATCATGGCAAATGCGCTGAAAGTAACCACTGCCGACCGGATTAGCGGCGTTTTGGTTCAGGAGATGGTGAGTGGCGGACGGGAAGTTGCCCTGGGCATGAAACGCGACCCGAATTACGGACCGATGATCATGTTCGGCATGGGCGGCATTTTTATCGAGGTGCTGAAAGATGTAAGTTTTCGCATTGCCCCGGTGACCGACCGGGATGCCCGGGAAATGATTGAAAGCATCCGGGCGTTCCCCGTTTTGCAGGGAGTGCGCGGCGAAGCAGGGGTTCACCTGGAGACCATTGTCGATGCCATTCAGCGGCTCTCGCAATTAGCCCTGGACTGGCCGCAAATTCTGGAAATGGATTTGAACCCGTTCATGGTTTCGCCGGAAGCAGATAATTGCAAAATTGTGGACGCCTTTTTTGCGGGCATTTTTGTTTCTAAAAAATATCGTTTACCCGTTGTGCTAATTAACGTATAAACTGCTGAAGTAGTTATCTATATTACGCAATCGGATAAGGTCACCCGGATAAATCCAGATGTTAATTCAACAAACACCCTGCTTTAGCCGGGTGGCTTAAGCTTCGTTGCACCCGTTCTTTTCTATTTTTTAGCCTGTTTCGTGCCTTTCGGGTTCACTTTGCTTCTATGAGAGAGATATGAATAGCTCCGAACCTGTTTCGTGCCTTTCGGGTTCACTTTGCTTCTATGAGAGAGATATGAGTAGTTCCGAAAGCCATCCCCATTCCATCTCATTTAATGGTTTAATTGACGAAAAAAATTCCCTAATTTTAGCGTGTTAGAAAATGGAATCGGTTGAAATCGATAAAAAGAAAGTGAACTGTATTTGTCTTTAAAATCTCGATTGTTTTTCAGGATTTGTATTCTCGCGGTATTTTTTATTTTCACTCCGGGTGTTGCGCAGCACTATTTGTGGCCCACCAACGCCAGTAATCTTTTAACCAGCAGCTTTTGCGAATTTCG
>MVCZ01000135.1 GCA_002049825.1 Candidatus Zhuqueibacterota bacterium 4484_188 | reverse complement strand
CCTACGTTAAAATCGATACCCAGTCTGACGAAGAGTCAACCACATATCCCAGCACCGAGAAGCAGCTTAACCTCTCCCGGCTGTTAGTAGAGCAACTGAAGGAATTGGGAATGAAGGATGTGGAACTCACCGAGCACGGGTACGTGTTTGCCACCCTGCCTTCCAATTTGCCGGAATCGCATCCCCGGAAAGTCCCGACGATTGGGTTCATTGCCCACGTGGATACCTCGCCGGAAGTTTCCGGTGCAAATGTGAAACCGGTCATCCATAAAAATTACCAGGGGGGCGAGATTGTGCTGCCCGGGGATAAAACCCAGGTAATCAAGCCGGAAACCGACCCGGCGTTGGAGAACTGCCTGGGACATGATGTGATTACCACCGACGGTACCACCTTGCTGGGCGCCGATAATAAATCCGGCGTGGCGGAAATTATGACCGCGATGGAGTATCTCATCAACCATCCGGACGTGCTACACGGCGAAATCCGGGTTTCATTTACCGTCGATGAAGAAGTAGGCAGCGGAACCAAGTATTTTGATGTGAAACAATTTGGTGCCAAATACGCTTACACTATCGATGGCGAAATACACTATCGATGGCGAAACCGCCGGAGAAGTGGAGGACGAGACCTTCTGCGCCGATACGGTGATTCTCACGGTAAACGGGGTGAATATACCTTCTGCGCCGATACGGTGATTCTCACGGTAAACGGGGTGAATATGCATCCCGGTTATGCGAAAGACCGCCTGGTGAATGCGCTGAAAATCGGTTCCGATATTATCAGCCGCCTGCCCCGTAGGGCGCTTTCTCCCGAAACCACCGAAAAAAGAGAAGGTTATGTTCATCCTCATGCCATGAACGGTGGCGTGGAAAAAACAGTGCTGAAGTTTCTCATCCGCGATTTTACCGTGGAAGGATTAAAGGAGAAAGCACAGCAAGCGCGAATGGGTAACTGTGCAGGACATGGAAAAAGCCGTGGAGACCATTGTAAACCTGGTAAAAATCTGGGCGGAGAAAGGCGAGCCGGCGTAATTCATGCTCCTGTTCAGTCAGCGCATTTTATCCCAAATTATTTCATAGCTCCTGATTATCACAGGTTTACACTGATGATAGTACTGGGGTCCAATATAATCTTTACCTGACACTTAACACAGTGGGTAACTACTCCCTCTTCCCTTTTAAATAAGGGAAGGGGGCCGGGGGGATGGGTTAAAATTCCGTCAATTTTCTACCAACGTTAACATGAAGTAAAACAATTTTATTTCTAAAAATGAAATGAATATGAGATATTCCTCGCAATATCCTATTACAGTCAGTAGAATAAAACCTGATTTTTCTAAACCAGTAATTCTGCTTTGTAAAAAATCATAAGCCAAAACAAGTTCAATTTCAGAGTAAATTATTTCTTACCTATCCCTCTAACCCCCTTCCCTAAAACAATAGGGAAGGGGGAAATTTTTATTCATCCCCCTGTATTAAGTGTGTACAAAGTCAAGCTTGGCAAGAGAGGAAAAATAGCCTGCCGATCAGTCGACGCAGGCAGGGGGTGTGTTTTAGAAAATCTGATAACTTTACCCGATAGTTACGAAAATTAGCGAAGTGGTTTCTGTAACTACAAAACTTGTGTTCGGGAAACCTCTTCGTTTATCTGATTTGGTAACCAATGATGCAATTATTCCTAAGGCAGCGGCAGGATCCGAGCGGGTCGGTTGCGGGTGGGTGGTCAAATGGTGGAACACCTGACCGGCAACATAAACCGGTTTTTTCTTTCGTCGAGCCGCCTGAATGACCAAATCCTGCCAGTAGCCTAATCCGGCAAGCGGAATGAGAGCACCCAAATCGCCACGGCAAAACCAGATTTCATCGGCGGAATCGATAATTTCCTCTAAACGGTTTAGCGCAGCGGGGTGTTCTATTTTGGCAATTAGGCGTGGAGAATAATCAATCCCGCGGCAATACTTCCGTAAATTCAGCACTTCCTCCGGCGAACGAACGTAAGACAGCGCCAGGTGGCTAAAGCCGTTCCCGTCGGCAACCTCAATTTGCTGCTTTTGATTTGCCGGCAAGGCTTCGGGCAGCAACGGCTTGTCCTGAATATGGATGCCGCATCCGCTGCGAAGGCTGTCTCCGGACAGTACGCGCAGCCGCAGGTACTTTTGTCCGGTTTCTTCCACCTTCATTTTCACTGTGGCGTCCTGGAAGATTAGAATGTCTCCGGACGAAGCCGCGCGGAAAATTTCCGGGTGCGGAAGGGGAATGGTCGTGCCGGTAGATGCGTCGGTTAATTTTGCCACAAGTTCCGCACGTGGAGATAATTTCATTTCCCGCGGTGACATTTGCCCGATGCGCAGTTTGTTCCCCTGCAAATCGAGAAATATTTGGCTTTCGTGTCCTTCGGTGTGCGACCGGATAAAATCGCTGTATTCCTGAATACGTTTTGCACTGAGGTGTGAACCGTTCAGCCGAAAATAGAGTTGTGAGTGTTCGCGGCAAGTGTTTACAAACGCGGCAGAGAGACTTTGCGGTCCCAGGGTACTGATTATTTTAAATGCAGTTTTCATACAAACTCGAGTGCTTTAAGTGGTCAAAAAATACCCGGCGTTCGTTCTTGTGACGAGTGCAGGGTAAGCGAATTCAGGTTCTGTTTGACATGGCGGTTTCCACATCTTACTTTTCCCGGCGATGAAATTTAAGGTACTGAAAGAAATTGAATTAAACGGAAAAAAAATTTTAAACCTCATTTTCCGTTTTTTATTCCGTGGTAAAGAACCACCCCGGTTGGAAAAAGAACACATTCGAAAGATTCTGGTATTTCGGCTGGACCGGCGGGTAGGGAACGGTATTTTGCTCCTCCCGCTGCTCAGTGCCATCCGCAATTCCTGTCCGCAGGTTCAGCTTCACCTGGCGCTGCACCACCCGGTGGCAAAGCTGATCCGCAAATTCTCGCCCGGGCTGGTAGATCAATTCTGGGATTACCATCAGGCAGCTTTCTTCCGAAACCCGGTTCGGTTTGTTCAGTGGTTAGTCCGATTGCGGAAGGAACGGTACGATCTAATTATCAGCAGCCACAACCCGAATAATTTTTCGCTTTCCCAGGCACTGTTAGGGCGATGGGCAAAACCAAAGGTGCTGATGGGATTTCGCTGGAAAGACAGCCCTGATTATTATGATCTGGCAATCCCTTCCTCAACCGAAAAGCATTATTCCGACGCACATCTGGATTTGTGGCGGGCAATTTACCCGGAGGCGGAGTTTCGCCGCGGAGAACTCCGGGTGCCGGAAGAATTGATCGAAAGTTCCTTTAGCAAATGGGGAATCAAACGCCCGCAGCGGAGTGCTTTACTTTGGCTGGGTTCGACCGGGGACAAAGTCCTGCCCGGCGACCTGATCTCCTTTTTATATGAGCAAACCAATCGGCTTGGCGGTTTTGATGTGCAGATTGCCCTGGGAGCAGCCGACCGGGAAATTTACCGGGGGCTTCCCGCGCATTTGCAGCAACAGACGCTCATCTGGAACAGGACACTTTATGAAACGGCTGTTTTTTTCTCCGGTTTCCGGCTTTTCATTTCCGGAGACACCGGACCAATGCACCTTGCCGTCGCACTGGGTATTCCCAGTTTAAGTATTTTCAATCACGACAATATAATCCAGTACGGCTACAACGACGGCAAATTTCATTTTGCCCTGCAGTATTCTGGAACTTCGGAGGATTTATCGCTCATTCAAGAAAAACTTGAAACGCTGAGCCGGAATATTTTTCATGCAACTTAACCGAAACGAAATCGGCAGGATTCTGGTCATCCAGTTACGGGCAATCGGAGATGTAGTGCAAACCACGGCGGTTCTTCCGGTGTTGCGGCAGAATTTTCCGGGAGCAAGAATCCATTTTCTCACTACACCGGCTCCTGAACCTCTTCTTACCGGGTTACCGGAATTAGACCGGGTGCTGGTTTATCCATATTCGGCTCACGATCCGCTGGGCTTTCTCAAGTTCATTCCGGTTGTGCGAAAACAAAAATATAATTTGATTCTCGACTACCAGGTTTCCCCGGCAACCGCTTATCTCACGGCGCTTTCCGGTGTACGCTACCGGTTGGGATTAAAGTTGAATCGCCGACAATGGGTTTACAATATTATTTCCGACGCGAATCATTTGCCGGAATATTCGGCGGTTCAGAAATGCAAAGCCCTGGAAAAACTGGGAATTTTCCAGGTGAATCGGCAGCCGAAAATTGCGATTTCCGGATCGGCACTGGCGACTGCTAAACAATTTATTCGCGAGCAAGGTGCGGAGGAGCACCCTTTGCTGGTGAATATCACACCAGGAGGGAAACGTCCGGCACGGCAGTGGAATCCCGAAAAAATCGCACGTCTTTGCGAAATGCTGGTTCGGAAACACCGGGCAAAAATTTTTCTGAACTGGAGCGGCAGGGAAAAAGAAACGGTGGAAAAAGTCAGAAAAATGTGCCAGGTGGAGGTTACTCCGCTGCCGGAGTGGTCCCTGGATGTTTTTGCGGCGTTTCTCTCGCAAATCGATTTACACTTTTCCTACGATAACGGACCGAAACACATAGCCATTGCAGTAGGAACACCTACCCTTGCCCTTTTTGCCACTGACCGACCACAGGTCTGGAATCCGGTTGACGATCCGAATCATCCCTACATTCTGTCCGACGTTCCCTGTCGGTTCTGCGGTTTACGAAAGTGCCGTTTAATGATTTGTATGAAGCAAATAGAGCCGGAAGCGGTTTTAAAAAAGATAGAAGCAATTCCCGCCCTGCAAAAAAAACTAAAGCGGGACCGATGAAATTATTTTTAAGGCTGCTCCACCCCGGCTATTTTTTTATATTGGATTTACCTGGATTTACAGAAGTTGCCAAATGAAAGCAAAAGTGCCAGAGAGAGTGGATAAAATTATTTCCGGGATACAATCGGGAAATAAGGCCTGGGCATCACCGGACCGCCCGGCGCGGGAAAAAGCACCCTGACCTCGAAACTTGCCCGTGCTTTTCGCACGGAAGACAAACGGGTGGGTATTGTCGCAGTGGATCCCACCAGCCCGTTTAGCGGCGGTGCGGTGTTGGGCGACCGGATTCGGATGAACGACTTGCTGACCGACCCGGGAATTTTTATCCGCAGTAGACAGCATTCAGGCAATGAAAGCCGGTCTGATGGAAATCGCCGATATCTTCGTCATCAACAAATCCGACCGCGAAGGCGCCAACAAAATACGGATTGAATTGGAACTGATGCTCGAATTACGTCCGCAAAATATGGAATGGACACCGCCGATTGTCAATACGATTGCAAACCGGGGCAAAGGCATTGAAAAACTCAGCCAAACAATAGCACAACACCGGGAGTTTTTGATACGCAAGGAAGGACTACACGACAAACGCTACCACCGTGCCCTGGAAAAAATTCACACCCTGGTTCAGTCAAAATTGGAAAAAGAATTCTGGAACAGCCGTCGGCACCGGAAATTAGAACAGGAAATTGAAAACATTGTTAATATTCGCAAATCCCCCAAGGCACTGGTAGAAGAATTGTTTAAAATTAAATAAGGTGTTGTTTGGGTTCAAGATTCCGGCTTCAAAGCTAAGGAGCCAACCAATCAGCACCTTATATCAGCAAAGAAAATTTAATTTGTTTCTTTGTTTACGGTTTAGTAATTTGTGATGAATCAGGAGGGTGCATGTCCGGAAAACGAAGATTAGTTGGCAGACGATTTGAAGATTTCATCAGGAATGGCATCCTGTTCAACCTGTCGCCGGCTGAGAAGGTTTGGCAGGATGTGGTGACCGATAGCCGCTACCAGCCGCTGTTGGACCGCCGAACTGATATCCGCCGGAAAACCGACGAAAAACCCAGCTCGGAAGACCAGGTTTTCAAGCCGACTACTTCGGCGTTTTATTTATCGGAATTTCTGAAAAAAGGCAAGATGGGTTCAGGGTCGAACGGGTAATTTATTGAACTGAGAAAACCAATTTTACTCAAATACTAAATTTTCCTTCCGATTTTATTTAGATAAAACAATTGCCGAAACAGGGCAACTTGCCGGGTTTCAGTCCGTAAAGTGATAAGAAAAGCCGGATGGAACAAATTCTGGGAAAGAACATCTCCGTGCAGCAAAGGAGATGATCAGGAAAAAGCAACGCAAAACGAGGAAAAAACTTGTTTAAAAAAATAATCATTCTTTTCGCTCTCATTTTAATTTCCGGGATTTCCCCGGCATCGAAGAGCATCGAATACGTTCCGGCTGATGTTCTGAAACCGGGAGAACAATTAATTTATAAGGTCAAATATTTTTTCCTGCGGGTCGGCACGTTGCGGCTGGTTAACCTGGGAATTGTAGAAGAGGGCGCGCTGAAAGGATATTTTAAATTACGCATTAAAATTGATTCTTCGCCCGGAATTCCCTTTGTTACTATTCACGACATCTACGAAACCTACGTGGACAGCAATGCGGTTCCGGCTGAATTCCATGCCTGGGAACAAAAGGGTAAGTACACCCTGGAGACGGATTATATTTTCAGGAATGATGAAAACCTGGCGGTGGTGCAGATGCGCAAAGTGTATCCCGACCGGGTGGAAATTGTTGAGGATAAGCAACTTCCTATTGACCGAACTTACCGGGACGTTTTGGCATTGCTCTATTTTGCCCGGCAAAAATCCAGTGAAAACTACCGGAAAATAATCATACCAACCTTTGCCCTGGGCACCACGGATAGCTGCTGGTTTAACGAAGTTGGCAGCATTCGCACACTGAAATACCGGAAAGAGAAGCTTCCCTGTTATTACATCCAGGGCAGAGTTAAATTTATTGGCGTTGCCGGAATCAAGGACGATTTCGAGGGCTGGTTTTCCGGCGACGAAAGCAGGGTACCCCTGAAAGCCAAAATGAAAGCATTCTTCGGTTCGGTGACCATCGAACTGGAATCTTCGGAAAACTGGCTGGCGGCGAAATAGGTTCATAATTGCCCATTTGCTTGAAAAGCCGGCGGGCTGACGGTTCATTCCTTTCTGATTTAGATATTAAATACCCATACTTCCATCCGGTCATAATTGACCCTAATATTTATTTGCTACCGAGTTACACCAATAAACACAGGAGCAATCAGTTGATTATGAAACCCATTTTTATTCGGTTTCTATCATTTATAGTAACTACTCAGGACAGACCAATATTTCCCACGAAACACACGAAATACACGAAAAAAAGGAACTTAGGAATTACCTTTAGTATTCTTAACACCTGATAGAAAAAGAAAAAATGATGAAATCAGACATTCGACTTTTGAACCGAATATCAAATAACCATGATTATTTCATTTAAACAAAATTCATTTTTCGTGTATTTCGTGTATTTCGTAGGCTGAGTAGTAACCATTTATATTTTAAAGACGGGCAACTTTAGAGAAGAACACCAGAAACAAAATGCGCTCAATCACACAACCCGCCGGAAAAATCATTAGATTTTTTTGTTAAATTACTTTATATTGCACTGCTAAACGACAAATTTTCCGATTTGTTTGCCCAGGAGCCGGGGG
>MVCZ01000134.1 GCA_002049825.1 Candidatus Zhuqueibacterota bacterium 4484_188 | reverse complement strand
CCCGGACCGATGTTTAACGCCATCAGGGAAATTTGCAGCGCATCGGTGCCGTTGGCACAGGGAATGGCATGTTTTACGCCGAGGTACTGCTTCATCTCTTCGGCAAATTGAGCACGTTGAGTACCGCCGGCTCAAATTCGCTTTTATATTTTTGATACTGGCGTTTCAGGTCAACCATTTGAATTTCCATTTATCCTCCGTAGTTTGTACTGATGAAATTGCTAACAATAAAAGTTTGAAAATATAATAATTTTTAAAAATTAAACCAAAGGACAAAAAAGGTCATCTGGCAGGCAGGTTAAGAATCAATCAAGCGCATTAATTGGTTGATTTATTGACCGAAGAAGAAGCAAAAATAAAGATAGCAGAATTAAATAAAAAGTGCCGCGAAAATAAGGGAAGGAATCAATTGCCACGAGATAAAGAGGCTGTGTGAAAATGTAAAAACAAGAAGAATTTGTCATTCCCTACTTGGTCGGGAATCCATAAAAATTATAAGGTTCTGGATTTCCGTTCCTGACTTCTCAGGAATGACATTCCTACGCGGGAATGACAATTTCATCCTCGTTTTTACCCGGTCTCTAAATCTCGTGGTAACTGAACCGGCGGTAAAAATCACGGGAACCCGGGAAGAAACGAATTGCCGGGAAATCATCGTTTACAGAGAAAAATGAGCACCGAATAGTGAAATAACAATATGGAAACGTTACTTGTTGATTCGGCTTCCTGTTCGCCAAGTCAAGTATAAAACAAAATTTTAATCGCAATATGAGAAGTCATACTCGTCTTACGCCACAAGTTTACCCCGGAATATCCCGGTGCTGAAAGTGGAAGAAGCTAAAGGACAGGCAAAACAAAATGAACCCGACGAGCACCACGACGTTGAGCAGAAAGCTCTGTTGGTTTGCCATCAATTTCTGCGGCTGGTAATAACTGAAAATATTAAACGGTTTGGTAAAAGCCAGCGATTGCCACATGCTGCTCAGGAAATGGAGGAAATAGAAAATGAGCGTTAGTCCGGCGCTGCGTGTCGCCACCTTGCCGCTCTCCCGGCCCAGGGAGGACGCCAGCAGGGTATAGCTCATCACCAGGGTAAACAGCAGCCACAGGTTGAATCCAATTTCGATCAATTTAAAAAAAACGGGCAAAGTCAGCTGGTGGTAAATAGAAAGCGCGCTCAGCGAGCCGATCCAGCCGCCGCATACCACCATTAAAAGCAGCAGGCTGCCGGACAGCCAGAGGGAAAACAGCAGTTCCCTCCGCCGAAAGGGATAGGACAAAAGCAGCTCTAACGTTCCGTTCTCCGCTTCGCCGGTCAGGTGACGCGAGGGAACAATAATGGCCAAAATACCCAGGGTTGTGAGCACCAGCGGATGATTAAAACCGAAAGCCGCCGCCCCTTCTAACGAAAAACTGGTGATGAATTCCTGCTGGAACAGCATCCGCAGTTGCAGGGGAAGTTTGTCTAAAAATGCCGCGACGAGCGGCGCCGGGTTCAGCACCACAATCAGGTAAATAATCAGGAATTGCAGGGAAGCGCTCAGCAGAAAACCAAACAGGGTAAGCCCGCGGTGATTTTTGAGCAGTAGAAATATGTAGTCGCGGTTAAGCATCGTCCGTTCCCCGGTAGTACGCCATGAACGCCTCCTCCAGGCTTGGTTCCGGGAAAACAATGTTCTCCACCGGCAACCGGGCTAATGCTTGCAGGAGTTCCTGCATCTCGCCTTTCACTACAAATTCGTAGTACAAACCCCGGTGTTCAATCAAACTGGCAGAAGGCAGGTTCAGATTGTCAACTTCCCGTTTCAGAAGCAGCTGCAGCCTCCGGTAGCGTTTCTTCTTTAAATCGTCCAGCGTTTCCAACGCCACCAGGTGCCCGTCCCGCACAATCGCCACCCGCTGACAGATTTTTTCAACCTCGGATAAAATGTGCGAGGAGAAAAAGATGGTGTGACCTTTCTGCTGAAATTCCCGCAACAGGTCGTAAAGCACATCCTGCATCAGCGGGTCCAACCCAATGGTCGGCTCGTCCAGTATCAGCAGTTCCGGCTGGTGAAAAAATGCCTGGATGATGCCGATTTTCTGGCGGGTACCGTGGGAAAGATTTTTGATTTTCTTCGCAAGGTCTTTGCCGGTGAGTTGAAACCGCTCAGTTAATTCGGGCTGAATGGAAGTGCTCGTACGGCGAAGCCGGGCTATGAAACTCAAAAATTCCTCTGCGGTCATGTTCTGGTAAGCGGAAAAGTTCCCCGGCAGGTAGCCGCAACGCCGCCGGACTTCCAGGGCAGCCTCCGGCAGAGGTTTCCCCAACACCATTGCGCTGCCGAAGGTGCAATAAAGCAAATTCAGCAGAATGCGGATGGTGGTGGTTTTTCCGGCGCCGTTGGGTCCTAAAAATCCGAAAATCTCGCCGCGGTTTACGGTAAAATTCAGATGCTCAATGCCAATAACCCGACCATAATATTTGGTCAGATTTTCGACCGCAATTACCGGTTGTTCCGGGGCTGCACCGGAATTACCGTTGCTTTGTGGGGAAATCTTGTTAATTCTTCAAATCCTTTCCTGTTTGCCGGAGATACAATGTTCCGGAGTACAACCACAGAAAAAAGCGGGAACATCCGTGCGTCGGTACCGGGATTAACCTTCCACCTATTTTCTGTAAACGCACCGCTCGGACAAAGTTGTCCGGCACCTACAAAATGACCGGCGCGCCGGCTTTATATCCTTTTTCGGTGAATTCTATGGTTGCGCAGCAAGTGCGCGGGTCGTGCTCGAAAAACACCAGCCAGTGTTCATCCACCGCCCGTTTCAGAAACTTCTTTTTCTCTTCAATGGTTTTCACCGGCGCCAGGTCGTACGCCATTACCCAGGGAATGGGAACATGTGCAGTGGTGGGAATCAGGTCGGCGGCGTACCACAATTTTTTGTCGTTGCCGGAAATCAACACTGTCTGCTGCGCCAGGGTGTGTCCGTCCGAAAGCAGGATTTCCACCCCGTCAAACAATTCCTGATTGCCGTCCAGTATTTTCAGATTATCCGACTGCACTAACGGTTCGATATTCTCCCGCAGGTAACTGGCGCGGTCTTTCTCGAATCCTTTTTGCGCCCACTCTAATTGTCGTTTTTGCACATAGTGGGTGGCATTGGGAAAACGCAGCCGAAGCTTTCCTTCCGTATCGTAATAAGTCGCACCGCCTACATGGTCGAAATGGAGGTGGGTTAAAATCACATCGGTGATATCTTCCGGCTGCACATTGTGTGCTAAAAGCGATTTGAGCAGGCTGTGCTCCGAATGGTCAATCGCATAAATTTCGCTGAACTTTTCCGGTGTCGATTAAAATTGCCTGTCCCTCGGTAACCAACAGAAGTGTGTTTAGCGCCATAAAAATGCGGTTTTTTTCATCGGGCGGATTTTCCCGTTTCCACAACGTTTGCGGCACCACCCCAAACATGGCGCCGCCGTCCAGCCGATAGCGCCCGGTATCGATCATCTTCGCCTCGTATTTGCCGATTTGCATAATCGCCCTCGTGGTTGATTGTTCACAGATTGAATTTGCTGACCCGCTTTTCTTTCAACTAATTTAAATAGTTTTTCACAGGAGTCAAAATACTTCACGGGATTTTATGATTTGTATCTTTCAGGAAACTATATTAAATTTTTGTAGGAACAGAACATAATATTGTATGGTAGGTAGTACGCCCAAACATAGCAATTGAGTTTAACCGGAATTTCTCTGTTTTAGGAAACCGGTTATTATTACTTTAGAACGATTATAAGGTCCGTGGTTTTCTCTTTAAGGAAGATTTTATATTTAAATACATGTCTTAAAAACAAATAATGTGCAATGAAGAATACATCATGAAAAATAGCATTTTTACAATGATTTTGCTTTTAAACTTTCTAATCTTTCTCTTTTCGACTTCAAATGCCCAACCCATTCAGTTCAGCCCGGATATTGTGATTGATACTTTGGAAAATATGGCTATCCGCCAACATTTCCCCGTCATCAGCCTGGACCAGCATGGAAATCTCGGAATTATCTATTCGGAAACTCTCTGGAATGGACAATACGGCACCGATTATTTCCGATATATCCGCTCTGATGATGGTGGGCAATCTTTCTATGGAAAAAGTACTATTGAAGGAGAACCGGTACCCGGCATTGATTATACTAGTGGTACTCTTGTGTATGACACTTTGAATAATCCGATAGTATCTTACATTTTTTATAATTGGCCTTCCAAAGTAATTATCAAAAAATCCCACGACGGTGGCAATTCTTTTGGCAGCCGTTTGTTTTCTGAATGGACTTATCTTTATCCGCTATTTAATTTATTCTTTGATGAAAACAATATTCTTTACGGTGTTTTTCCTGGAATCGAAGACAAACCGGTAGTGATTAAAAGCTATGACCAGGGAGAAACCTACCCGGAGCGCCATGTTGTTTACACTGATTCGGTTTATGTGGCACCAGAGTATATTTCACTGGTCAAGTGCGGCAATGGCGATTTCCTGTGTTTCTACTCTGGAATTAATTTTAGTCTGTTCAATAATGTCCATGTTTTTTACTCCCGCTCCACGGACGGCTGTGCCACCTGGGGACCCCCGGTACTTTTCGACTCAACTGACAAGAGAAGCACCTGGCCGACAGTGGTGACCAACGGCGATGATGTGTATGTAGCGTACTTTGCCAGCACCAGCTCATCCGCAGAAATATTATTCAGTAAATCGAATAACAACGGTATTTTCTTCGAACAACCAATCTGTATTACGGATTTAACAACAGTAATATGGAACCCAACCCCGGATATTACTTTTCATCCTGAAGTAGGAATTTGCGTTATTTGGGATAAGTCCATTACGCCAGATGTGGGTGTACAGTTTTCCCGCTCTACCAATTATGGAAATAGTTTTTCTTCTCCCATTAATGTCAACTATGGGGTTCATTATAAAAATAATCATGCCATCGCTATTTCCGATAGCCGGGAAATTTTTGTTGTTTCCAAAGATACCGCCTCCAGGCAAGTGGTATTAAACAAAGCGCAGGTGCCGCTGGCAATAAAAGAAACTCCGGTCATTACAGCGGGGGCTGAACTTCAGGTCTGGCCCAATCCCTTTAATGCCACCGTTCAACTCTCTACCAAAAACGTTTCTGTCCGGCGAATAACTATATTCAACCTGGTGGGTGAAGTCGTTTTTTCCGTTCCGGATTCTGAAATCATTCACGGGCGGAATAAGAATCGCTGGCGGTTTCATTTTGCAGAGAAAAAGATAAGCAGCGGTGTCTATATCATTCAGGTGCAGGGGAAATACCGGCAGTACAGCCGGAAAATACTCTACTTAAAATAGAACCGTGTGTAAATGTGTAAAAAGGAAAAGATATAAGAATTACCTCAAGTCTTGGGATTTTCAGTATCAAAATAGCGATCTGCCGGGCACTACCGTTTGACAGGTTTTTCCCGGCAAGCCGGAATGGTAATGACTTGCCGGTTAAAAAAGAATTGCAAAACCGGTTTTTACGGCTGCAAATATTTCCCCAGCCAACCGTGCACATTCTGCCACCACTGCCGGGCATTTTGGGGCTTGCGCACAAAGTGGTCCTCGTCCGGGAAAAAGAGCAGTTTGGAATCCACCCCCTTCATCTGCAGGGCGGTAAACAGTTGCAGTCCCTGGGTGTAGGGTACCCGGTAGTCGTGTTCGCCGTGAACTATAAGCATGGGTGT
>MVCZ01000133.1 GCA_002049825.1 Candidatus Zhuqueibacterota bacterium 4484_188 | reverse complement strand
AACTGAACACCCTTTTCCATAAAAAGGGGCGTGACACCTTTGTACAGGCGCAGGGTGAACTTTCTGCCTGCCGGGTTAATATATTTGCACTGATTGAGCAGATTGTCCGGGTCTGTTTCTCTTTTTATTTGCTGCAAAGCCTTCAGCGGTTCGGCGTGTCCGTTCTGCAGCATTCCCTTCATAAACGGTAAATTCCAGATGCCAATGCCGTAGGGTCTGCCGCCAAAAAACAGAGCGGTTTGGGTGATAAAAGGAACCAGCCCCAGGTACAACTTGTGCCGTACTGTTTGGATGTCTGCCAGAATAATCGTTTGCACTAAAATTTCTTTTGCATTTAAAATATGTCCTTCGGTCTTCACCGGGTTGCCGGTCCAGGCGGAAACCGAGGATTGCACAAATTGGGAATACTCAGCCAATTTGCTCAGCGGCAAAATCGTTTCGCTCACCAGCATGGAAGGACCTTTCGGTTTCATCTCCACCGGCTGGTAGCGGTGTTCCCACAATTTATGGGCAATCTCGGTGGTGGTTCTGCGGTAACTGAAATGGTAATCCTTTTTGCTGTCGAATTCCAGAACCAGCACGTGCTGCAAACCCTGGTAGTGTTTGATGGTGTCCAGGTCCTGCCGGTTGCGGGCAATGCGCAGCGGGTCGGCAGATTCCACCGCTTCCTGCAATTCCCGGTTCAGTTTTTCCTGCTCGATTTCGTGGGTGGTTTTCAGGTAGTAGGGGTCAAAATAAATCATTGATGCCGGGGTCAGGTTCCATTCATTTAGCAGGTCGACAAATTTTTCGATGGATTCGGCTTCTTCGAAGGAAAAGGCGTACAGCTTGGAGACATAGCTCAGGGGCAAAACGTTGAGTACCACGCCGGCGAGAATTCCGATTTGTCCCTCGCTGCCAAACACTTTTTCGAAAAGCGGGTCTTCCGGGGTAACCGTTTTCCACTCCCCGTCCGGCTGCAGCAACAGCAGCGCTTTCACCGTTTGGCGCACGTGACCGTATTTGTAAGCGCCGATGCCGTAACCGCCGGTCACCACCCAGCCGCAGATGGTGCCCGAGTTGGGATTGGTAATATCCTGCTTCAGTGCAAAACCGCGGTCCCGCAAGTGCTTCCGCATGTCGGCGAAAATAACGCCCGCACCTACGGTCAGGGTTCGCCGGTGGGCATCCAATTGGTAAAAATCCAGGTAGGAGAGGTCCAGGATAATTTCATCATTCATGGGGATGGCGCCGCCAAAGGGCCAGGTTCCCGCCCCCCGGATGCTGTAGCGTATCTTTTTTTCAAAGGCAAACCGGACAAACTTCTGCAAGTCGTCCAGATTTCCCGGTCGCACTACAAAACGTGATTTCAGGGTTAACAGAAGTTTTTTCAGTGCCCCGGGAACAAAAGCCGTACCTGAATCTGCGTGGTAAACCTCCTGCTGTACCGGGTTCAGGATAAACAGCATCGAACTATCGCTCAATAGTTTCTGCAAATTCTGAAAAAGCGGGTCATTTGGGGAAGAGTTTGCCCAGGGCAAATCCGAGGAAGAGGGAGCATGCTTTTCCAACAACAGTTCAACGGCTCGTTTTTGTTCAGTAACCCGTTTTTGCGAACTGGCACTTTTTAAGAAATCGAATGCGGTTTGCACATTACTACTGACCATTCATTTTGTCCTTAATGTTAATTTTAGAAAGACAATCTCTCGATTTTAAGCAGATATTAATATAAATGAACTTAATATTATTAACAATTTTCGCAATTTAAGAAAACAATTTGAAAATAAAAATGCGGATTTTTTTTCGTTGTCCCGGTTATACCACTCATGGGACACATCAAATCATCGGTGTAAACTCAGAAAAGTTGAAAGGATAAATAAGGTTTGCGGCTTTCCTGTTCCCAGCCTCCTCACCGGTTTTGAACGATAAATTAAAGAGCGAACGATGCGGTGGGAAGAGGTTGTTGGGGAAGATAAAAATCAGCAGAAAGGTACCGGAACCCGGCGACTGAAAATTTTTTTTAATTTGCCTGTTACCGGACTTGTAAATACGAATTTAATTTATTATTTTATGAAGGAATCTAAATGTTAAATATGTCGTTTTTTTAAGGTAAACGGGTTAAATAAAAAAAGGAGGTAAAAAGATGGAAAACGGAAGAACAACTGAATTTTTGAAGGGGTTATTAATTGGCGGCATCGTCGGTTCGGTGGTGGCGCTGCTTTACGCGCCCAAAAGCGGTAAGGAAACCCGCGAGGATATTTCCAAGAAAACCGATGAATTACTGGTGAAAGCAAAAGATGAATACGAAGCCCGGCTGGAACAAAGCAAGAAAGCTTACGAATCGGCAATCCAACGGTTGAAAGAACTGGAAGGTGTTGCCCGGAAAAAAGTGGAAGAGGTGGAAGAAAAAGTTGAAGAGCTGAGCGAGAAAGGCAAGGAAACCGTTGCCGAGAGCAAAGGGCGGTTGAAGAAAGCCATTGATGCCGGAGTTGGCGCATTTAAAGAGGAGAAGGAATCGAAGAAGAAAAAAGCATGATTGAACGTTCCCATTAATTAAGGAGAAAATCTATGCTCTGGGAAATTAGTTTATTAATTGTTGCCATTGCGTTCCTCTTGCTGGTTATTTTTTTGATTCCTTCGCTCACTCAGGTTCGGCGTACTGCCAGGAGTATCGAAAAGACCACCGCCACGCTGCACCAGAGTCTGCCGGGCATCCTGACCAACCTGGACGAGATTACTACTCACGTTGCCAGCGCAACCAATAGTGTCAGCCAGCAGGTGGAAGGGGTTTCCGGTGTGGTGTCCAAAGTGCGGGAAATGGTTGATGATGTTGCCGACTTCGAAAAAACATTACGCACCGAAGTGGAGTCGCCCATCGTGGAAATTTTAGGAACGCTGACCGGAATCGTAAAGGGCGTCCGGGCTTTTCTGGATGCACTGAAAGCAAGAGATTAACCAAACATTCACAGGGTACATCGTGGCAAAACGATGTGCCCCGGTTGGTCTATTTAACCGGCATTTTTCACCTCGGGACGCTCCTCGCCGCGGTTCACCTTTCCGAAACCGAAATGGCATTAAAGAACATTGTACCCTTTTTTATCAGAATCAAAATGAAAAAAGCGAAAATAAAAATGGCACGGGTGACCAGGCTGAAAGATGACGACCGATCTTTTGACCTGGAATTCTGGCAAAAAGCCGGCGCACAAGCACGTTTCGAAGCCGCTTGGGATATGGTGGTTCAATATGAATTAATGAGAGGAAAAAAGCTTGATCAACTCAGACTTGATCGATCTGTTACGGCTCTTAAACGAAAATCAGGTTAAATATTTGATTGTTGGCGCTTATGCTGTTATTTATTATGCAGAGCCACGCTACACAAAAGACCTGGATATTTGGGTTGAACCATCGAAAAAAAATGCCCAAAAATTATGGAAGGCTCTGGCAGAATTCGGTGCGCCATTGGAAAATGTTACCATTGCTGATTTTCAAAATCCGGAAATTGTTTTTCAAATCGGTGTAGAACCAAATAGAATTGATATCTTAATGGGAATTGAAGGACTGACCTTTAAAACAGCCTGGAAAAGACGACTCAAAATTCAATTTGATTCTGTGAAAGTTAGTATTTTGAGTATTGATGATTTGATAACCAGTAAAAAAATGGCAGGAAGATTACAGGATAAACTGGATTTGAAGTACTTGAAAAAGGCGAAGAACCGCCTAAAAAAGTAGAATTTTATAAATTACAATTTGTATTGTAGATAAATGAAGTGCTCTCCGATACACAAGCATGAATCGAAGGGAAACCAATCAACCTCAACCCTATCTCCCTATAAAATGTAGGCACTATAAACAATCATTTTTCCCCTTCCCCTTCTCCTGGGAGGAGAAAGGGAAGGGGTGTCGGACAAATTGAGATGCAAACTAAATTCATAGGGGAAAGGGTTGAGGTTAAATCGCGCCGGGACTTCCAAGAAAATCTTCAACGCCCACCAATATAGTGAAGTCATGCAGTTAAACATTTTTTCCGGTTTCCTTTTTTCCATCCGTTTTGTATATTATGCGCCGTTTTGAAAGACGATTTGGATTGAGTGAATTTCATGTTACTTGATGTGATTACCAAAAGATATTTTATCGCCTGCCAGCAGTGGTACGGTTTCAGTTAATCTCTCCGCCCGCCAATCTACATATTTCAATCAATTTATTTGAAAGCTTCGAAAAACCGCTCCGATTTTTCGGTCGGAATTACCTGGGAGTGGTTTCATTGTAAAAAGAATTAACCCGGTTTTAAAACGATTAAATGAATCTTAAGTTAGCAGGAAACGAATTTTAAGGAGGAAATAAATATGAAACGAACCAAAGTGATTATTATGGGCGCCGCAGGACGAGATTTTCAGAAATTAGCAACCTGATTAAAAAATTCAAGGTTGATGAAGTTGTTTTTGCCTACAGCGATGTACCCTATGACTATGTTATGAGCCGTTCCGCCCTGGTGAATGCCGCCGGCGCGGATTTTAAGGTCATGGGACCCGAACGCACCATGGTAAAATCAACCAAACCGGTAATCGCGGTGTGTGCCGTACGTACCGGCAGCGGCAAAAGCCAAACGACCCGACGGGTGATAGAGCTGCTGCAGGAAGCCGGTAAAAAAGTGGTAGCAATCCGGCACCCCATGCCCTACGGAAACCTGGTTGAGCAAAAAGTGCAACGTTTTGCTACCCTGGAAGACCTGGATAAATATAAATGCACCATCGAGGAACGTGAAGAGTATGAACCGCACGTGGTGCGCGGCAATGTAATTTACGCCGGTGTGGATTATGAAGCGATTCTGCGCGAAGCCGAAAAAGAAGCAGATGTGATTGTGTGGGACGGCGGAAACAACGATTTGCCCTTCTATCACTCCGATCTTCACATTACCGTGGTGGATCCGCACCGTCCCGGCGACGAATTGTACTACTATCCCGGAGAAGCTAACCTGCGCATGGCAGACGTAGTGGTAATTAACAAGATAGATACCGCCGACAGCGAGGATATTCTGGAAGTGCGCAAATCGATTAAAGAAGTGAATCCCGATGCGATGGTCATCGATGCCGCTTCGCCCATTTTCGTGGAAGATTACCAGAAAATCAAGGGAAAGCGCGCGCTGGCAGTGGAAGACGGACCAACACTTACCCACGGCGAAATGACCTATGGTGCGGGAATTGTTGCGGCGGAAAAGTTCGGAGCCGCTGAACTGGTTGACCCCCGACCCTACACCGTTGGCAGCATCACCGATACGTTCGAGAAATACCCGGAAATCGGCACCCTGCTGCCGGCAATGGGCTACGGCGACCAGCAGGTCAGGGACCTGGAAGAGACCATTAACCGCACCGAGTGCGACCTGGTCATTATCGGAACACCGATTGATTTGCGTAAAATCGTGAAGCTGAACAAACCGGCGCTCCGGGTGACCTACGATTTGCAGGAAATCGGTAAACCCGATTTAAAAGATGCTCTCAAGAAGTTTTTATAGCGAGAAAACATTATTTTTCAATGCTGAAAACCCGCTAAAAGGGCTTTCGGCATTTTTATTTTTTGTTTGATTTTTTCAATATAAATTGAATATTTAAGTCCGTTGGGAATTTGAGCGATTGTTCTAAAAAAACAAAAAAAATATGATGCAGAACACGACAATTGTAGTGGCACTGGGCGGCAATGCCATCAGTCAGCAATTCGAAGAAGGAAATATTCATCAGCAGTTTGCCCACACCCGGCAGAGCCTGTTGGGCGTTGTCGATTTGATCGCCCGGGGCTACCGGGTACTCATTACCCACGGCAACGGACCGCAGGCGGGAAATGCACTCATTCGGGTGGAAGAAGCACGGCACCTGGTCCCTCCGCTGCCCCTGGGAATTATTGTCGCCGACACCGAAGGCGGCATGGGCTACATGGTGGAACAATGTCTGCAAAACAAACTGCACGACCGCGGTATTCATAAAGAAGTGGCGACCATTGTAACCCAAGTTTTAGTCGACCCGGACGATCCATCCATCAGCAACCCGACTAAATTTGTTGGCCCTTTTTACGAAGCTTCGCAGGTGGAAGAGCTGCGCACGAAACGCGGCTGGGAGCTGAAAGAAGACCCCGGACGCGGCTGGCGCAGGGTGGTGCCTTCTCCGATTCCCCTGGAAATTGTGGAAAAAAATATTATTCGCCAATTGGTAGAAAACGGTGTTGTGGTAATCGCGGCTGGCGGCGGCGGTATCCCGGTTTATGTGGACCAGAAAAACGGGTGGCTGGAAGGGATTGACGCGGTAATTGATAAGGACCTGGCTTCGGCAGTGCTGGGACGGGATGTTGGCGCCCACGAATTGCTGATTTTAACCGCAGTTGAAAAAGTAGCGCTGAATTTTAACAAACAGAATCAGGAAGAGATTGACCGGATGACCGTTGCCCAAGCCAAAACCTATCTGGACGAAGGACATTTTCCCCCGGGTAGCATGGGACCGAAAATCCGGGCGGCGATTAACTTTCTGGAAAGCGGTGGTGAGCGGGTGATTATTACCTGGTGATGAATGATATGAAAGATAAAATAGAAGCGAGCTGACAATTTAAACACGAGGTAATTCGATGAATATTCACGAATATCAGGCGAAGGAAATCCTGCGCAAATACCGGGTAGCAGTGCCGCGCGGCAAAGTGGCTTACACCGTGGAAGAAGCGGTGAAAAATGCCGAAGAATTGGGCGGCAAGGTGTTTGTGGTAAAAGCCCAGATTCATGCCGGCGGACGCGGTAAAGCCGGCGGAGTCAAACTGGCAAAATCTGTTGATGAAGTAAGAAACTTCGCCAAACAAATGCTGGGAATGACCCTGGTAACTCATCAAACCGGACCCGAAGGCAAAGAAGTCCGGCGTCTTTTAATTGAGGAAGGAATCGATATTGCTCGGGAACTGTACCTGGGCATCGTGCTGGACCGGGCGGTTTCGCGGCTGGTGTTTATGGCATCCACCGAAGGCGGCGTGGAAATTGAAAAGGTGGCGGCGGAAAAACCGGAAGCGATTATCAAGGAATATGTTGATCCCAAAATCGGCTTGCAGGCGTTTCAGGCGCGCAAAATTGCCTTTGGTCTGGTGGAAATGCGCGATCTGCACGAGGAAGACCCGCTGGAAGTGGAAGCCTCGAAACATAACCTGAATTACATTAAGTTGGACGGCAATGTAGGGTGCATGGTAAACGGCGCCGGACTGGCGATGGCAACCATGGACATCATAAAACTTGCTGGTGGGATGCCCGCGAACTTCCTGGATGTGGGCGGCGGTGCCAATGTAGAAACGGTGCGCAATGGCTTTAATATCATTCTGAGGGACCCTAACGTGAAAGCCATTCTGGTGAATATTTTCGGCGGAATTGTGCGCTGCGACCGGGTTGCCAAAGGAATTATCGAAGCGGCAAAATCGATAGAAATCAATGTGCCGCTGGTTATTCGCCTGGCTGGCACCAATGCCGAAGAGGCGGCGGAATTGCTGCAAAATTCGGGTATGAATTTCGAGGTGGCACAAACCCTGGAAGAGGCGGCGCAAACGGTCTCTCGTGTGCTGGTGCAGGGAATCACCGGCAAAGAAGGCTCATTCCACACCCGGCAGATGATAGAATACGGAACCAACGTAGTAGCAGGCGTTACCCCGGGTAAAGCCGGTCAAAAGTTTATGGACAGCGTTCCGGTTTTTAACACGGTAGAAGAAGCGGTGAAGGAAACCGGCGCCAATGTTTCGGCTTTGTTTGTTCCGCCGGTTTTTGCCCCGGATGCCATTTACGAGGCAGCGAGCGCGGGGATAGACACCGTGGTCTGCATCAGCGAAGGCATTCCGGCTCTGGACATGCTCAAGGTGTACGATTACCTGCAAACTACCGGCACCCGCCTTATGGTGTCATCAGCCGTAGCGGCACGTTAACCTACGAGGCGGTCGATCAGATTACCCGTCAGGGACTGGGTCAGTCTACCTGCATCGGCATCGGCGGCGACCCGGTCATCGGTACGCGCTTCATTGACGCCTTGAAACTCTTCAAGGAAGATTACGAGACAGAGGTAGTAGTATTAATTGGCGAAATTGGCGGTACTGCCGAGGAAGAAGCGGCTGCCTGGATTAAAGCAAACTTTAACAAACCGGTGGTAGCTTTTATTGCGGGACAAACCGCACCTCCGGGACGGCGAATGGGTCATGCCGGCGCCATCATCAGCGGAGGAAAAGGTACGGCAGAAGAAAAAATGAAAGCCCTGCGGGACGCCGGTATTTCAGTGTGTAAAAGTCCGGCAGACATTGGAAAAACAGTCGCCGGTATTTTAAAAAAAGCATAGCGAATTCATGTATAGTATAGTATATTTGTTAATCTTTTAGCAAAGTTGGGGAAATGAAAAAATGGAAGAAAATACCCTTCAGAAATTGAAAAAGGAATTGACCCACAAAACCGAAGAGAAGTTGCGCCGTTCGGATATGCTGGTCATCTATCAGAAATGGTGCAAAGCCTGTGGAATTTGCTATGATCTTTGTCCCCAGGGAACCCTGGCGGCGGATAAAGAGGGAAAGGTTTATATTCGGTACCCGGAAACCTGTACCGGGTGCAGAATTTGTGAGCGCCACTGTCCCGACTTTGCAATTATGGTAGTTGGTAATCCCAGGAAGGCGCCGAAAGCAAACACGAAATAGTTCTTAAACAAGGTAGGATACAAAATGTCAGAAAACGTTCGATTAATTCAGGGGAATGAAGCCTGTACCGAGGGGGCCATAGCCGCAGGGTGCCGTTTTTTTGCCGGTTACCCGATAACCCCTTCCACCGAAATTGCCGAACACCTGAGCGACAAGCTTCCCCGGGTGGGCGGGAAATTTATTCAAATGGAAGATGAAATCGCGAGTATTGCTGCCATTATCGGTGCCAGCGTGGGCGGTGTGAAAGCCATGACCGCAACCAGCGGTCCCGGATTTTCGCTGATGCAGGAAGGGCTTGGTTTCGCCTGCATGGCAGAAATTCCCGTTGTGGTTGTAAATGTGATGCGCGGCGGACCCAGCACCGGCTTGCCTACGAAGAGTTCACAGGGAGATATCATGCAAGCCAGGTGGGGTACCCACGGCGACCACTTTCTGATTGCCCTGGCTCCCGAATCGGTGAAAGAAACATTTTACCTTACCATCAAGGCATTCAACCTCTCCGAAAAATTCCGGGTACCGGTGGTTTTGCTGATGGATGAAGCAATCGGGCACATGCGGGAAAAGGTAGCAGTCCCCGACTTTTCAACCATTCATATTGAAGACCGTGTGACCCCGGTGGTTCCGCCCCAGTGGTACAAACCATACGAAATTACCACCGATTATATTACCCCCATGGCACCTTTCGGAACCGGCTACCGCTACAACATTACCGGTTTAACCCATGACGAGATGGGATTTCCAACCAACAACGAATATGAAATTGTGCAGAATATGGATAAGCTACGTCCCAGATTAGCAGTTGCGAAACCATGGATGTGGAGGATGCCAATACGCTGGTGATTGCTTACGGGTCGGTTGCCCGTTCCGCAAAAGAAGCGGTGAAGTATTTACGAAGCCACCGGCGAAAAGTAGGCTTTTTCCGCCCGATTACCATTTGGCCCTTCCCCGAAGAAGAATTGGCGCAGCTGATCCATAAAGTCGATCGGGTATTTGTGGTGGAGATGAATCAGGGACAATTGATCGATGAAGTGCGAAAAGTGGAATGTTACCACAAAAAGATATATGGGATTAACCGATATGATGGAGAGATGATTACTCCCAGCCAAATTATCAGCAAAATACGCGAGGCACGATAAATGAAACAACCATACGTTCTCAATTATTTACGTTTTAAGAAGCGATTCCCGCACGTTTGGTGTCCGGGTTGCGGACACGGCATCGTGATGGGTTCGCTTATCCGGGCGATCGATAAACTGCAGTACAGTAAAGATGACGTGGCAATGGTTAGCGGGATTGGTTGTTCCAGCCGCATGACTTCCTATGTCGATTTCAATACACTCCACACGCTGCACGGAAGAGCCATTGCCTATGCCACCGGTTTAAAATTAGCCCGCCCGGAATTACCGGTCATCGTTATTACCGGCGACGGCGACGCCACGGCAATCGGCGGAAACCATTTTATTCACGCTGCACGGCGAAACATCGACCTGACGGTTATTTTAATGAACAACAATATGTTCCACCGCCAAAGCAGGAAACCCGGAACATCCTTTTGATATATCGGCGCTGGCGATTGCTGCCGGGGCGTCCTTTGTGGCGCGCACCACCGCCTACCATGTGCCGGCAATGGACCGTCTGATTGAACAGGCACTGGAAAACAAAGGATTCTCCCTGGTGGAAATTTATTCAAGAGCACAGCGTGCCGGTTGCTCAAAGAGAAAAGTATTCTCCCGAACAGATGGAGGGTAAATTTTTCATCGGTGTACTTCACAAAAAACCCAAGCCGGAATTTGTCGAAGAGTACCTCGAAGAGTACCACAAACTCATCGACAAAGTTCAAATGCAGGAAGAACTACAAAAGCTGAGTAAAAGCGGAGCAAAAAATGAGTCAGCCAGAGAGAAAAAAGTCGAAGGAAAAGAAACCGCTCAAGATTGAAATCAGGTTAAGCGGATCGGGTGGTCAGGGAATGATTCTTGCCGGAGTTATTTTGGCAGAAGCCGCCGCCATTTATGAAGGAAAGAACGCCGTGCAAACCCAGAGTTACGGACCGGAAGCCCGCGGCGGCGCCAGCAAAAGCGAAGTAATCATCAGCGACACGGAAATACTGTACCCGAAAACCAGCCGCCTGGATTATCTGCTGGCACTGAACCAGGTCTCCTGCGATAAATATGCCCGCGACCTAAAAGATAACGGGTTGCTTATTGTCGATCAGGACGCGGTGGAACATTTACCGATTGTCAAAGTGGTTTCCCTGCCCCTGGTGCGGACTGCCCGGGAAGAAGTAGGAAAAGCGGTGACCACGAACATTGTCTCCCTCGGTGCGTTGGTAGGTCTTTCCGGCGTGGTTAGCCGTGAAGCGCTGAGAAAAGCGGTACTATCCCGTGTTCCCAAGGGAACTGAGAAGTTAAATTTAAAAGCATTGAAACTGGGATTCAAACTGGCTGATGAACACCAGGACAAGGTAACCGAGCTATAAAACGGAGGATGATTTGAAAGAAAGAACCCTGACTATTATTAAACCGGAATGTGTGGCGGAAAAACACATCGGTAATATTATACAAAGAATTGAAAAAGCCGGTTTCGAAATTATCGGGATGAAAATGGTTCGTCTCAAAAAGAAAGACGCCGAGAGATTTTACCTGGTGCATAAAGAACGTCCCTTTTATTCGGAACTGGTGGAATATATGACCAGCGGAAAAGTTGTGGCAATGGTGTTAGAAAAAGAGAATTGCGTGGAAGATTTTCGTCAGTTCATTGGCGCCACCGATCCGCAGCAGGCGGAAGCTGGCACCATTCGTAAAGATTTCGGGCAGAGCATTCAGTTCAATTGTGTCCATGCTTCGGACAGCAACGAAAACGCGGCAATTGAGAGCGCATTTTTCTTTTCGACACGCGAACTCATTGAATGTGAATAAAATCGGAACATTTTTCTTCCAAACAGCTTTACCCTTTTGTAAGGTGTTAAAACAGGGGAGTGGAAAGAGAACGAGGTTCAAATGAAAGAAGAAAAGAAAATTTTGGATATCGGGGTTTTGTCCAAGGAGGAAGGGCTCCCTTTGGAGGAACCGGATCAATCCATAAAAAAAGTTGCTGTCATTGGCGCCGGAACCATGGGCCAGGGGATTTCTCAATTAGTTGCCTCGAAAGGCATCGACATTATTTTGATTGAGAAGGATAAGAAAGCTGCCGAGTTGGCGTTGGAAAGTATTGCCAAGAGCATCGATG
>MVCZ01000005.1 GCA_002049825.1 Candidatus Zhuqueibacterota bacterium 4484_188 | reverse complement strand
TTGACCTGGGGCACGTCCACGGTCAATTGGCCTTTGTCTGGACTACCCCGTTATTCAGAGGGCATTGAGACTTCTTCAAAAAAATAAATATCATTTTCCGTGACGCCTTTCCGTCTGGACTACCCCGTTATTCAGAGGGGATTGATACATGGTTTATGCTTATTTTTTTTAGCCATAAAATCACCTCCTTTTATGTCTGGACTACCCCGTTATTTATCCCGACAGAAAGCCGTCCATCCAGGAACTGTCGGGATAAAAACCGTCCTGGTTTTAAGAGGAGATTGTTGAGCGCCGGATGTGCGAAATCCGGCTAAAGCCAGGGATAGTGTAAAGACCGAAAAGCGTAAGAATGAAATCCAGCGGAAAACTAGGGAGGTGTGGTAGGGGAAAGACATGAAACAGGGTAAGTGGGAATGCAGAATTTATCGGCTGTATTTTCGGTGCAGAATGATGAACATCCCCCCGGGGTAATAAATTCTTATCCGAAAAACTACTTTGAGCCATGTAAAGACTAAATTGCGGTGTTGCCGGAAGTGTTGATAATTTGTTACTACTCGGCCCGCGAAATACACGAACGACATGAAATAAAAAAATTAAGGACTGCCTTTCGTATTATTAATACCTGGTTTGAACCGAATATCAAATAACCATGAATAATTCTTGTAAACAGATCTCATTTTTCGTGTATTTCGTGTGTTTCGTGGGAAATATTGGTCTGTCCTGGATAATTATTATAATTTTAATTAAATCAAACGGTTTTGAATTCTACTTGAAATTGTTTATTTTATTGCAGAGGGAACAACCCGGGTTTATTAGGAAGTGAAGACAAAAATTTCAGGTTTTTTATGTCATTCAAAACACTTCTTTGGGATCAGGACTTCTGGCTAATTCTCATTGCTACCATTGGTTTCGGTGCGGATGCGGCTGCCGAGGGAAAGCTGACTATTTTGCGAATTATTACTATTGTGGCAATGGCAGGAATTGTAGTTTCATATTTATTCCGCAAAATTAAATTACAGAAAGAAAAAAGAGTGCCTTACCTGGTAGTAATCGGCAAAGGGGATAGCCAGTACCGGGACACACGCAGCCAGGTCGAAACGGCTCTGGCTGATTTCAGAATTCATGTTCACGAACTCAAGCGGGCATTTGGGCTGCATGGTGAGGATTGGATTTTTCGCCGGGAAAGTCAGCTTTCCACCGATCCGGAGGTTTGGAAAACGACTATTACTAAAATCGAAAACAAATTCTGGCGTCTTGCCGAAAGAATTCCGGGGAGAAAGACATATCATTTTTTTATGAACGGACCGGCAACTTTAGCTTTCGCCATGGGTGCAACCATTGGTAGCCGGAACGAATATGTATTTTACCATTACATGCCGGCAAGCGGTCGAAATCCATACCATGATATCATAAACTTTGAAAAGAGCGATTCGCCCGAAGGTCACCATAAATTGAAAACAAAAATTAAAAAATATAAAATGATTCATGCTTCAGGAGAAGATAAATTAAATGGTATGCCAAGGAGGGACGTTTTAGTAGCTTTATATCTTGCCGGTCATAGCCCGGTAGGTGATGTCACCGAGCGGAGTAAACAAAGCGGCTTACCATTAATTGTCATCCAATCTAAATTCAAAGGTACCATCCCCCTTGATCAGGATTGGATTCTCTTATCGCAAGAAGTCTCAAGTGTTTTGTTGGATATTGCCGGCAGAGAAAATGTAGAACGACTCCATTTATTCCTGTCGGTGCCGTTACCTATCGCCTTTTGTGTGGGCAGCGCAATGGGAAAATTTGTCCGTGCAACGGTGTACAATTATTTTCCCGGTTTGGGAGGTTATGAAAAGGTCTTCAATTTAGAAGAATGCTAACGCCGGTATGTATAAATTTTAAATGAATATATTGACTAATAGTCAATCCTCATAAAACGAGAGAAAATTATGAAAATTTTTTCCGTGTTACTATTTATTGTAATATTTCTGTTGGTTTCGATGGGATTTTGGTTTGGTGCTCAGGCATTATCAAAGGATATTATTACCGGTCTGGATAATGCCGGTATTGTTTTGGGTTACTTTTTATCTTGTTTGACCATAGCAATAGCGATTATCGCCTGGTTTCGCCGGCAGGATATCCGTCGTTGGTTAAGACGATCCCATTTTGAGAGTGTCGGTGAACCATTCGATGTGCCGGAGGAAAAGGTCGGTTGTGTTGTGATTCCGGTCAGTCGTCGTGAGCAGCCGGAATGGATACTTCGCTGGTTAAAACCGCGCTATGTTTCATTTCTCTACTCCGGTATTAGTCGGGAAATAGCCGCACAACTTGCTGAAAAATTTTCGCAGCCTCCTTATCAGACAAAATTTTTTCCCGATTCAGCCGCTATAAAGGGAAACAAATTTAAACTTCAAAACCCGGATGACCCGGAAGAGAGTAAAAACATTGTCAGTAATTTTTTACTACGATTTTTAGAAAACGAAATACCGCGTGAGGAAATATTTGTGGATACCACCGGGGGAAAAGTCCCCATGTCAATCGGTGCTTTTCAGGCAGCCGAGGAAATGGGAATTTCATCTATTTATGTGGTTGGCACGATGAAAGGAATAATCAGGGACCCACAGAAACGTGAGCATGGGCGACCGGTATTTATAAGCGACCATACCAGCGCGGCTTAGATTTTTTATTTATGGGTTTATTCTTTTCACGACATTTGATAACCGAAAAAGTTTCGCGTTACCCCATAAATTTTATCATGTATTCGACCTTTGTCATAAAATTTGATTGAAAGTTGATTTTTAATCATTTTTTTCGTTATTTTATAATTACAGGGTTTTGTGTGAATTGTTTTAACCTTTAGTGCTGCGGTACCCTTATTTTTTATTAGCTAATGGTTTGCCAGGATGTATTATATGATATTCAGGTTTTCATAGGTCGGCTCAAATTGAAGCCGAAGGGAAGATTATACTATGAAAAAACATCTCAGCACGATCTTTATCGAAACCGTCTCGGTCTTAGTTATCTTAAAATTCATCTGGAAATACGGGATTAAACCGGATTTAGTATCGGGTGAATTTTTGGGAATAGTATTAGCTGCCGCCTTGATTGGGCTGGCAATTAACTTTCCGGTTATAAAATTGATTTTTTCTGTTTTCGCTCTTTTTTTCTTTTTTTTAGACAGTTATTATACCGAGCCGGTTCTTTCCCAAAAACTAATGGTATTCTTTGTTATTTTCGGATTCGTGTATTTTTTACTGGCAAAATTTCTGTTGCGATTTCTTCCCCTTTCCCGGGAATAAGGGGGCGGGAAACCCGCACTGAGATTAATCTGAAACAAATTGTCCAAGCATAGATAATAAAGGTGAAATGATGAGCAACAGACGTAAAATAGCCGTAAGTCCGACAGATTATAAGAATGGAAAAAAAGCCGGTCGGAGAAATCCTCGTACCCACGACGCAGACCTCGATCAAATAACTGCCGAGGAAGAAAGAACCAAAGACCTGAAAAAAGATGAGCTGGAAAAAGCACACACTGAATATGAACAGGATATTACCTCCCTGAAAGAAGACTGGCAAGAAACGGTGCAGGATTTGAAATCCCAGGGTGAAGTCAGCGAAATCGAAATTAACCGCGGCAAGAAAGAACGCCGGTTGCTCAGCTTTGAAATTTTTGTATTTTTGATTGGCGAGGTTCTTTTTACTGCCGGTTCCTTACGATATGCGCTGGGCATCTCCCAGTTCGAAGCTACTATTTATGCCATTGCCTACCCGGCACTGTCGGCACTGGCTCTGAAAGGTCTGGTTGATTCCCTGGAGAAAAGGAAAAAAGGCGAAAGTAATCTGTTCGTTATTTTTGCTTTTGTTATTGCCCAGGTTGCCATGATTATTGTTTTGTCGGTCTTGGCAATTGTCCGGGCAGATATGACCGTCTCGTTTATTAAAGACATTAACCCGTTGGCTATTAAAATAGCTTTTGTCGGAATTGTTATCGGATTGACCATTATTCTTGGCCTTTTTCTCGCCAGACGTGAAAAAATTGATATTAGAATTTCGCCCATCATTAAAGCTCTGAAAAAGAAAGAAAGAATTGAGAAAAAGTTAAACGATCTGGAAACTGCCTTTGAAGATGTAAAAGAACAATTAGCCGGGCTGGATGATGAGTTTGATAGAATTATCGAATTACGGAGAACCTCCTACGAAGCCGGATTTCAGAAAGGATTTTCCCGGCGACTGAGAAGGGAAAAATTCTGGAATATTGTAACCTTCCGGCGAAAAAACAAACCCTAAGAACAGGAGCAATAATTTGATGAAATGGATGCTACTAAAATCATTCTTCGTTTTCGGATTGGTCTCGATGTTTCTATTTTCTATATCCGGCTGTGATATAGTCAAGGAATTTTTCGGGATTAAAACCGGAACAAAAAATCATATTGATGTCTGTGTCGACATTACCTTAGCTGATGGGTTAGAGCAGGAGTTAGAACAAGATTCTGCTTTCGTAGCAAATATAATTAATCATTTGGGTGCCGGTGATTTGCTCCATATTTATCCCATACATAAAATGGCTTTCATCCGCCAGGAAAAAATATTCGAATGTGAAATGCCAAAAGAAGTTGGACCTGCCGAAGGAATCCTGAAAAATAATCGAAATGATGCTTTAAAAAAGTTTACTTCCGGATGGAAAAAAGGACTTCAGTATTCTATAAAGCGTGGTTACAACCGGGCAACCGATTTGGAAGGTTTGTTTCAACACTTACAGAATCATTTACAAAGGGTTAAGGCGAAAAAACAAAAAATAATTATTTTAAGCGATATGCAGGATGTGGCTCCTCATAAATGGAATTTTGAAAGAAAAGCGCCTGATTTTTCTCTTCTACAAAAATGGGAAAATGAGCATGCTATTGCTAATTTAAAAAATACCGAAGTTTTTATCTTCAGGGTTTATCCTGCTCACCATATTAGCAAAGATCATTACCTTAAAATAAAGAAGTTCTGGGAGCAGTATTTCCGGAAAGCAGGCGCCAATTTGGTTTGTTACCAATATGAACGGGATTTGAATCTAATATTTAAAGAAAACTAATAGAAAAATGTGCGTTCCGAACCGGTGTCGGATCTAAAACCCTTCTCAATGTAGTAATTATTTTTGAATATAATTGGTAGTATTTGCTTTATATCGATTCCTGATTTTTTGCTTTAAATGTCGATCGTTTCCTCGCTTTTGTGCAATAATCAGGGATAAAAAAGACCATGGATCGCTGAAGCCTGGTTTGCCGATTGAAACAAAATAAACAAGAAAAAATAAATCCTTCGGATTGCAAAAAATGTATGTGGTCATTTGTTACGACATCGAGGACGATAGACAGCGTAATCGAATAAGCCGGGTATTATTAGATGCCGGTTTGCAGCGTGTCCAGAAAAGTGTGTTTGAAGGTGAAATCATTCCCCAAAAATTTTCATCATTACGTAAAAAAATGAGCAAACTGCCGGGTAATAGCGATAGTGTTCGCTTCTACACATTATGTCCGGAGTGTGCGGGTAAAACCATTGTCCACGGGATGGATTTAACACCTTCGAGAGAAAAAGCGGTAAGAATTGTGTAATACCATATTGGAGTTTAAGCTTTTCTGCGTTTGAACAGTTGGACAAATTCTGCTGATTTGAGCGATTGCAGAGTTCCTTTTTTCCACATTAAAACATGAACAAATTGTTACATAAATTCTTGGAAACTTAGTCAATTGTCATTCCGGGTTCCTGTTTGAACATATTCCCGGAGTTTAAAAATCTTACCCTAATTTACCGGAGGAGATTATGTACCATTGGATAACTATTATTTACCGTAAACCGATTGCCGCGCTTAATACGCTGTGGTATTTTTTAGAAACGTTTCCTCAAGAACGAATCGGGGAAATGACTGTTTTTTGCGATCCGGTTCATAAAAGGCAATTAAAATGGTTCCGGGAGCGGTCGGCAATTCTATTGAGATATCACCAGAAAAAAGTGCCGGAATTGAACGTTAATTTTATTCAGCAACAAGAAATCGGACATTTCCGAAAGATAGTAAAGGAAGTTTTGTACCGCTCGGATAACAAGGTGGTCATCGATATGACCAGTGGGCGCAAAGCACATTCGGCACTACTCTTACTGATGGGAGAATTATTCAGCGGTTCTGTGGATCATGTCTACTACAATTTTTTGCATTCGGAACAGTTTCTGAAATTTCCATATACTGCCCTCCCCCCGGGTCTGAGTCAAATTGTCGATCTCTTGGAAAAATAAAAAAGGAGTGCTAAAAATGAAAGCTGAATTAACCGTATCCCGGTGGGATTTATTTACCATTTTTAATTCTATCTATAGGAATAAAATAAAACAGGTCAAAATACTTGTTCCCTATTTAAAATACCCGCTGTTTGAGATCGCCGTACAGCAAAACAGGGCTCAAATTAAACTGAACTATAAACAGCATGAATATAATAAAGAAATAGAACAGTACCGTTTTTTAAGGGCATTCCAGGAAATTCCGGATTTTTCTTCGGTTAAAGAGGTGATCATTCAGTCCGGAATACTAGAATATAGCAACCTGACCGAGTTATTAGCCGAACTTCACCGTGCCTGTCAATGGGATTATATAAAAGGAGAACGACCGGTTTATATGGCACTGGACACTAATTTGATGCGAGATCGTTTTTATTCCACACAACATGCCTGGCTTGAAACTTTACCGCAGAATAAAACCGGGTTCTCCATATCGCCATATATAAAAGGCGAATTGGATTTTACCAGGTGCAAATATAAACAGGGGTATCTTTCTCAGTTGAAAAAAGCCTGTGTACATCCCGTTTTTCACAATTATTATACAAAGTTTTTCAACCAGAATTGTTTGAATGAACGTAAACGACGACTCGGATATTTAGAATTTGAGAAAGTGCACCGGCTGCAATGGGTTATCATGCTGCCAACCCTGGACGAAGACGAATTACAGGAGAACGGTGATCAAAATATTATTTTGAACTACCAAAAGGCAGCAGAGGATCGGAATTTAAATGTTTTTCTACTCAGTCGCGACAGCGATTTTATTGCCCGTGCAGAAGGAATTGTAGGCATTCACCCGTTTTTATTGGAAACTCCGGCACTGCCGGATAGCCCGCTGCTAACAAAAGATTGGTATCAACTTTCGCAATTTTTCTATTGTATGGCAGTTCATTTCGGAATGATCCGGGTGGAAACCCAACTATCGAAAATGATTTTGTTGGGAATCTGGAGCGGTAAAAAGCCCGGTGACTGGAAAAAAGAAAACCTTATTTTACATTTTGATACCACTCAAACCGTTGCCGAAAAACTATTCATCCAATTGGTAAAGCTCCGGGAATTAAAATGGGAATATGAATAATATGACAGCATGGTACGGTTACGAAAAGCTTTTCTCTTTCTGGATCAAAATTAAACAGAAAAAGGCGTGCGGTGGATTAGACAATCGCTCGGTCGAAGATTATTCCCGGCATATCGGTAAAAGAATCAGGGCATTATCTAAAAAACTGGAACAACATAATTATTCGCCGGTACCGGGTAAACGGATTAACATCCTAAAACCGGACGGCAGCCGCCGTCCCATCTGCCTGGGAACCATTGAAGACAAAATCGTTCAAATGGCGGTAAAGGAAGCTATTGAACCGTTGTTCGAGCCGCAATTTCTGGAATGCAGTTTTGCTTACCGCCCCGGTCGGGGACACCGGCAGGCAATCCACCGGGTGCAAATGTTTTTATCACAAAAAATGCATTGGGTGACTTCATGCGATATTGACAACTTTTTCGATACTATTTGTCACGACCTCCTATTGCAAAAACTGAAAGAGAAAATCAACAATGCGTATTTCATTGAACTCATTCAATTGTGGATAAAGATAGGATCATTCCTGGGCGATCGGTACATCGAGAACCGGGAAGGAGTACCCCAAGGTGGGGTCATTTCTCCGCTTTTGTCTAATATATATCTGCATTCCTTCGACCGGGAAATGCTGGGCAGAAAAGCGCATTATGTTCGGTATGCCGACGATTTTATCATCCTGGAAAAAGAAAAGAACAAGGCTGCGGAACACTATCAATTTGCCAGTAACTATCTATCAAGCAGACTCCATCTCAAGCTTAATAAAATTGAACCGGCGGTATATCATTTACAAAAGGGCTTCACCTTTTTAGGTATTCAATTTTTTCCGCAAAAAAAACTCATCGATCCGCAGAAATTTGAAAAAGCTTTAAACAAAGTCGAGATAATATTTGGGAAGGCACTTAAAATTTCTTTCGGAGAATTGATTTCGAATCTGAATGAAGCCATTAGAGGCTGGCAGTATTATTATGGCGAATGCGATAGCCAAAAAGAATTTCTCCGGTTACAAAATAAAATTTTCCACAAATTGGCGTACACCATACATCGTTTATCCGAAGAGGGCCGGATTCCCGAAAAAACATACCTGCAACACCATTTAAACCGGCTTAAATTATTAATCGATTTAGAAAAAACAGAGCGCAAAAAGCTTTTTAACCAGGTACGAAAAGGAGAAAAATTAAAACTATCACGCCTGGGGAGCAATGCTGAAACGGAAGGGAAAAAGGATAACCGGGAAAGAAAAGCCGGAAAACCCCTTAACGAGGGAAAAATTAAACGCCAGGTTAAAATAAAGGTGCGAAAATACCAGCGCCGGTTTGCTTCGCAATACGACCTGGTCTTAAGTAATTACGGCATCTTTTTGGGTAAACACAGTAAACGGTTGGTAGTAAAACAGCCGGGTCATAAAACAAAAGAGTATGCCGTGTCAAAAATTAAACACATATTGGTATTGAACAGTTCGGTTTCCGTTTCCTCTGCCGCGGTATATTTGTGTGCCAAAAACAATATTCCAATTGATTACCTGGATTACACCGGCAGACCATTTGCCCGTCTGGCGGCACCCGAACAACCTGCCTGGCATTATGGGGTATACCAGGTACAGGCGGAGGATAACGGGAAAGCCGTACATTTGGCAAAAGCTTTTGTAGAAGGCAAAATTCGCAACCAATTGAGTTTGATCAAATATTACAGTAAATACCGAAAAGGGAAAGATGATTCTTTCAGGAAATTGTTTAATAAGGAGAGTCGTCTGATAGATTCTTATTTGCAAGAGTTGGAAAAGATTCGGGAAAAGGGTAAAATAAAATCAAAGCGTGGCCATTTATTTGGAATTGAAGGAAGGGCGGCGGGTGCTTACTGGAGTGTGGTAAAATATATTTTACGAAAACGTACCGAATTTGAAGGACGCCAACACCGGGAAGCCCGGGATTTGGTAAATGTTCTTTTAAATTATGGTTATGGAATATTATATTCCCGCGTATGGGGCGCGTTAATGTTAGCAGGTTTAAATGTGCAAATCAGTTTTTTACATGCGCCTCAATACCAGAAACCCACGTTGGTTTTCGATGTCGTGGAAGAGTTTCGCAGTCAGGTGGTAGACCGTGTGGTAATCAGCATGTTAAACCGTGGTGAGAAGTTCCATCTTTCCAACGGACGTCTGAGCCGCGAGAGCAGGAATAAACTGGTGGAAAACATTTTTGAAAGGTTTAATACCCCGGTAAGATTTGGCGGGCGGGAAAGAACCATACAGGAAGTTATTCTATATCAATGCCGACGAATTGGAAAATATTTGAAGGATGAAATTCCCTCTTACCAGCCGTTTTTAGCGAAATGGTAGAGAGTGGAGATTTGCGAAAAATAGCAAATGGAGGCTAATAGTCTGTTATTATGCTAATTAAGTTCGATTTTGGGGTAAAAACCAAGGTATGCTAAAGTTCGCAAATGTCCCTTTTGGGGCATATTGCTGATCGGTTTGCGAAAAATAGAAAAAAGGGAGAAAATCTGGTTTTTGTAACCGTCTAAAATAACAGGTAGTTACAAAGATGGCTAAAAAGGGCAAAAAAGGCTATTTTTCGCAAATGGGGGTAAAGCGAAAAAGTGCGGGGGGATTTGCGAAGTCATT
>MVCZ01000132.1 GCA_002049825.1 Candidatus Zhuqueibacterota bacterium 4484_188 | reverse complement strand
GGTTTATGATAATCAGTCGGTTGGAATCCCAGCCCGGCAAGAATTTTCTTAGCAACAGATTCCAATTGGTATCCGCCAACCAGTTCATACTGATTTTCCAGATCACCCAACTGATTGAGTAAAGCAGTATGATCCGCGCTTTCTTCCTGCAATATCCGGTGGAGGTCAAATATTTTTAATTCGAGTTCGGCAATCTGGCGGTGTCCTTCCAGAACGTTGGTTAAAATAGTGCCTTTACCAACAGCGATTTCTTCCTGGGGCAGATAACCGATGCGTAATTTTTTCGGCTTCAGCAAAACACCTTCCTGAATTTCAATCTCGCCGGCGAGAAGCCGAAGCAGCGTTGTTTTACCTGCACCATTCGCACCGATCAACGCCATCCGTTCCCCATCGGAAATTGTCCAGTTAATATCTGAGAGTAGTTTTCTCTCACCGATAGAATAAGTCAAGTTCCTAAATTGTATCATGTCACCGTTTCTGTCGTTTCAAGTTCACTTTCAGGCTAAAATTTAAATGATTCATGCGCTTGATGAAATCCATTTTAATCTCAAATTTCCGGCATTTATTCTTTACCCCCAGGCTATCATCTGATAAAACTCACAATTAATTTCCAGTGTTAATCCACGAAAATCAGCGGTTCTAAAATGGCACAGATTAATTATAAATTTTCACCGGAATCAGCCGGTCTATCAAAGCGGCAAACGTATTGGATCGGCACTGTTAGTATAAACATCGCAAGTACTATTTTTTATTATTTCAACTTATGAAAATTATAATTAAATTAAAGCGGTGTTAATAATTACATTTTTCACCAAAAAAATAATTATTGGAGGTAACAAAAATGGAACGTCTCATTAATTGGAAAGACCTGAAGGATTTTGGGAAACGAGTTTTGATTCATTTAAACGTAAGCGAAGATGACGCTGAGCATGTGATTGACAATCTTGTCTCTTCGAACTTGCGGGGAATCGATTCCCACGGGGTAGCGCGCTTGCAGCGGTACGTTTCCGGAATTGAAACCGGTTACATCATTCCCGATGCGCAGCCGAAAATTACCAAGGAAAGCGCGGTACTGGCAAATGTGGACGGACAGAACGGTCTGGGACAAGTTGCCGGAACTTTTGGAATGAAATTAGCCATCGAAAAAACCAGGCAAAACGGTATTGGCTTTGTCACCGTTCACAACTCGAACCATTTCGGCTATGCCGGCTATTATTCGTTGATGGCGCTGGAGCACGATTTTCTCGGCATCACCATGACGAATGCGGCACCGCTGGTGGTGCCTACTTTCGGTAGAAACGCCCTTTTTGGCACCAATCCCATCGCCGTAGCCGCACCAACCGAAAGAAACAAAGCCTGGGTGATGGACTTTGCCACCAGTGTGGTTCCGCGCGGCAAGCTGGAAGTGTATAATCGCCTGGGGAAAAATTTACCCGATGGGTGGGCAACCGACGAAACCGGGCACATGACCAACGATCCCGGCAGGGTGTTAAAGAATCTGTTAGACCAACTTGGTGGCGGGATTCTGCCGCTGGGCGGCGAAGGCGAAACCTACGGCGGACACAAAGGCTACGGACTGGGCGTGTGGGTTGATATTTTCTGTGCAGTACTCTCCGGCTCAAATTACGGGCCGGCGGTGGTTGCCAAAAAAGATGGTAAACCAAATTTCCCCAGGGTCGGTCACATGTTCCTGGCACTCGACCCGGAATATTTTGTGGGAAGCGGAAATTTTAAAAATACCATGGATAATTATATAGAACTGCTTAAAAATTCTGAAAAGGCGGAAGGCGAAAAACGTATCTATGTCCACGGTGAAAAGGAATTTGAAAAACAGGAAGAGCGGGAAAAGAACGGAATTCCTCTGGATGCGAAAACGGTATGAATGCAATTTCGGAAAAATACAACGAGCCGATTACATTTATGGATTAAACCGCAGCAGGATAGCCTTCATCAGGGTAATAATATTGTCTTTTTCAGCCGTTGACCTTCTCGAAATTCTTCATAAAATCGACCAGTGCTTCCACCCCGGCGAGCGGCATGGCGTTGTAAATACTGGCGCGAATGCCGCCGACCGAGCGGTGACCTTTCAAGCCGACCAGACCGGCTTCAGTTGCCTCGCTAACAAATTTTTTCTCCAAATCCTCATTCGGCAAACGGAAAGTTACATTCATCATCGAACGGCTGTCCCTGGCGGCTGTGGAGCGGAAGAAATCTGTCCCGTCGATGGTTTCATAAATCATTTCCGATTTCCTGCGGTTTATTTTTTCCACCGCGTCAATTCCGCCCTGTCCCAAAATCCAATCCATTACCAGACCAACAACGTAAATTCCAAAACAATTCGGTGTGTTGTACAGCGAATTTTTCTCGGCGAATATTTTGTAATTCAGAATAGTGGGAATATCGTCGTGGGAGCGCTCCAGCATATCGTTGCGAATAATCACAATGGTCACACCGGCAGGTCCGGCATTCTTCTGGGCACCGGCATAAATCAGGGCAAACTTGTTTGGATTGAAACGCCGGCAATACAGGTCGGAGGACATATCGCACACCAACGGCACTTCGCCGGTGTCGGGATAATCCTGCCACTGGGTTCCGAAAATGGTGTTGTTCGAAGTGATATGCAGATAAGAAGCATTGCTGTCCACCGTAAAAGACCTGGGAATGTGACTAAAATTGTCTTCCGCTGAACTGGCAATGACCTGCGGCTCGAATCCGAGTTTCTGAGCTTCGGCAATCGCTTTCTTAGACCAGGAACCGGTATTGATATATTGTGTTGGTTTTCCTTCGAGCGCCAGGTTAAGCGGAACTGCGGCAAACTGGCTGGTAGCGCCGCCCTGGAGAAACAGCACCGTGTACTGGTCGCCAAAGCCCATCACTTTTTTGGTGGACTCGACTGCCCGGTTCACAATATCGTCAAATGCCTTCGAGCGGTGGCTCATTTCCAGAATAGAAAGTCCCTCCCCTTGGTAATTGAGCAATTCCGCCTGAACTTTTTCCAGGACGGACAATGGTAAAGTGGCGGGACCGGGATTAAAATTAAATACGCGATTTTCCATATTTTTTTCCTCTCTTTTATTTTGTTTTCATTTTACCTCATTTATTTCGTGATAAATTTAATAAACGAACCGCTTTCCGCAAACGGTTTTAAAAAATGCGCCCACCGGATTTTGCGTCGAGATAAACCGGTGTTGTCTGTTCCGTGGGCTGGTGTTACCGAACCGGGGCGCTGATTGCGAATATCATTTTTAAACGCAACACGGATAACGCGGATGAAACGGATTTTCATAGATTCCTGCCCCCGATTACTCAAAGATGACATTCCTTCGCAGGAATGACAGACTGTGCCGGTAATCCCTTGATTGTTCAGGGGATAAACGAAGTGCTCTCCTGAACAGCAGGCTGGCGTTACCGGCACCGGTTTTTCACATACTCCTTGAAGTTTCCGTACCGCCCATGCCCGAAATGACTGCCCCGCTGCTTAGTAAAACTTTTAAGAATAAAAACTGATTTAGATTGTTCAATTTGCAAAAAATGACTACCTTTTGTTTAAAATATTTTGTGGAAACGTGCTGAGAAATTCAAAATTCTACCGGAGACAATACTATTTACGAAGGGATTAAAAAGATGAAGCTACTGATGATTTATGCACATCAATTTGCATATCGAACGGCGGAGAAAAACCTGGACAGCGCGCCCGAAGTTGATGAGAATGGAAAAGTTACCGAAGCGATTATTGCTTTTATCCACAGCGAAATGGAAGATGTGGAACGGGAAAAAAGCGTATTAAGTAAACTGGTAAAAAATATTAAGTGGTTGTCCGGAAAGTTGGAAACAAAAACGGTTGTGCTCCATTCCTTCGCCCACCTGTCCGAAAGCAAAGCACCACCGGAATTTGTGCAGAAACTGTTCGACAAGGTGCAGAAGAAGCTGGAAAACACTGGCTACCAGGTGAGCCAGACACCATTCGGATATTTTTTAGACCTGGATATACAGGCGCCCGGTTTTTCCCTGGCACGGGTATTTAAAAATTTATAAAAGACACAACAACCTATTCGATTTTACTCGCACTTCAAGTCTTGGGTTTTTCGATGAACTGCAATTGTGAAATCGCTTTTCGGTTGATTTCAGACAGCTATTTGATTATTATTTGCACTCAAAAATTCAAGGAACGACATTATGAAAAACAGAATTCAACATTCAACAATACTCATTTTTTTCTTCTTATTGACTGTCTCATTTTTCGGCTGTTCAAAACCACAAGAAGGTTCATTCACCAATTACATCCGGGAGAGCAAGGTAAAGGGAGATTTAAATTTTTTAGCCTCGAAGGAATTGCAGGGCAGGGAAACCGGTGAACTCGGTGCCAAAGTCGCTGGTGCATTTTTGGCAAGCCAAATGTTAGGCATGAACCTGAGCCCGCTGACCGACGGTGACAAAGCAGAACCGTTTGAAAAATACTACCAGCATTTTCAGATCGTCGGTGCATCGTCGGAAGAAATCTCTCTTAGTCTCCGGGTACGGAAAAGCGGGAAAAACTACCGCGCCAGGAACGGGCAGGATGTGTTCTACTTTTTCAATTCGCCCGGTGACCTGCAATTTCGTGGTGAAGCGGTATTTGCCGGTTACGCAATCAAAGCGCCGGAGTTCAACTACGATGATTTGAGCGGTTTGGATTGCCGGGACAAAATTGTACTGGCATTTTACGGCGAACCGCTGGAAAAGGACACGCTCACCTTTTTTAACGGCAAACATCGTACGCATTATATGATGCCGGACTGGAAGGCAGAAGCATTAGCCAAGTTGGGAGCAAAAGCCTTGATTATGCTCCCTACAGCGGAAAATGAAACCGGCTACCAAAGATTTCTGCAGCGAAGAACACACGATAAGCGCAAAAAGCAGTTTATTCTGAAAGATGAATTTGCGGTTCCGGTCATCTACCTCTCGGCTGATTTTGCCAGAAAACTTTTCGGCAGGGACTGGAAAGAAAATTTTATTTCCGAACAAAACCGGTTGAGAACATGGCTTTCCGACCAGGGTGAATCCGTTTTTCACTGGGAAGCAGCCCTCCCGACCAACGGTAAATGGCAGGTGAAAATCCGGGTAAAAAATCCGGAAACCCGGGAGTGCCGCAATGTGATAGCGGTTTTACCCGGAAGAGAACAGACGCTGAAGAATGAATACATTCTCATCGGCTCCCACTACGACCACGAAGGTATAATTGAAGGGAAAATTTATCGCGGCGCCGACGATAACGCTTCCGGAGATGTGGCGAACCTGAATGTTGCCCGCGCGCTGTCGCATCTGCC
>MVCZ01000131.1 GCA_002049825.1 Candidatus Zhuqueibacterota bacterium 4484_188 | reverse complement strand
ATCCTCAGTTTTAAACTGGCATTTGTCCTCTTTTTCATTTTCCAGCCAATACTCACCCGGGCGGCGGAGAAATCGGATTGGGAAGGCGGTCGTCCGGACGGCTGTACTACCATTATGGTTGGCAAAAATGCCTCCGCGGATGGTTCGGTGATTACTTCGCACACCTGCTGCGATAGTCACCGGACGCGCTCCTGGCTGGATATTGTCCCGCCGGCAAAACACAAAAAGGGCAGTATGGTTACGCTGGTAAAACGAACCAATGACGATTCCCAGGCGATGCCGGCGTACAAACATGTGCCGGTCGGCGAAATTCCGCAGGTGGAACAAACCTACGGGTTCATTAACACCGCTTATCCCTGCATGAACGACCACCAGTTAGCCATTGGCGAATCGACTTTTGGCGGCAGGAGTTCGCTACACTCCGAGAAAGGGTTGATTGATTGTCAGCAGTTGGTTCAACTAATGCTGGAACGCTGCGCCACCGCGCGGGAAGCGATCAGAACCGCCGGCGATCTGCTGAAAAAATACGGTTGGAGCGACGAAGGTGAATGCCTGACTATCGCCGACAAGAACGAAGCCTGGGTATTCGAAGTGCTCGGTCCGGGCAGGGGAAACACCGGCGCCATCTGGGCAGCACGGCGCCATCTGGGCAGCACAGCGGGTTCCCGACGACCAGGTAACAGTAAACGCCAACGCCAGTCGCATCAGGCAAATCGATACCAATAATCCCGATTATTTCATGTATTCGGAGAACGTTTTCCGGGTTGCGCAGGACAGCGGCTGGTGGAATCCTGCCAATGGTCCCTTCGAATTTTGCTACGCCTACGCCCCGGACGGCAGGAATTCTTTTGCTGCCCGCCGCCGGGAGTGGCGGGTATTCGACCTGATTGCACCTTCTCTTAAACTTTACCCGAATGCGGAGAATTATCCCTTCTCGGTAAAACCGGACACCCTGGTTACCCTGCAAAAAATGGTCACTATTTTCCAGGATTACTACGAAGGTACCGATTTCAATTTCATTAAAAACATCACCTGGACCAATAAAGAAGGAAAAACCGAAATTTCCCCGCTGGCAAATCCTTTTATGCCCTACGACATGAACCCGTTGTTTAAAATAAACGGCGGTTGGGGATGGCGCGGCGAACGCACCATTGCCCGCTGGTACACCATGTATGCCACCATCACCCAATCCCGCAACCGGCTGCCCGATGAAGTTGGCGGAGTGGTTTGGCTGGCATTCGATAATGTGGCTGCTTCCGTTTATACACCCATCTATTGCAGCGTAACCGATTTGCCGGCTTCGTTTAAAACACCCGGCAGGGTTAACGGATTTAGCCGGAAATCAGCCTGGTGGGCTTTCAACCGCCTGGGTACGTTAACCGCTCACCGTTGGGGCGACATGCGCAAAGATGTGCGCGCGGTATGGCAGCCATTGCAACAGGAATTATTCCAAAATCAGAAATCGGTGGAAAGCAAAGCGGCGGCGCTGCTGAAGAAAGATCGCCGTAAAGCGCGAAAATTCCTGACCGATTACACTACCAGGTGGGGAACAAAATTAGTAAATGAAGCCTGGAAATTAGGTGATTTCCTGTGGACAAAATATGATGAAAAATTTTAAGAGCGAAAATAATTTCAATTTACTTATTTTACTCACATACTTTAGAAGGAGCGATTATGCCCATTAAACCCGATCAAGTTGTTTCAATTCATTACACGGTAACCGAGAACGGCGGCAGCACGGTGGACTCGACATCCGGCGGCAGTCCTTTTGCTTATCTGAGCGGACACAACCAGATTTTGCCCAAATTAGAGCAGGCAATCGGCGAAATGATTATCGGCGGTAAATCCAAAGTCGTATTAGCGCCGTCAGACGCCTATGGCGAATTCGATGAGAAAGCCATCCAGCAAGTCAACCGGTCGGAATTTCCGCCGGAAACTGAAATCAAGCAAGGAATGCAATTCGTTGCCAATACGCCCGAGGGGAATCAGCTTCCCTTCACCATCACAAAAGTAGACGGCGACACGGTGACCATCGATTTCAATCATGCCCTGGCAGGAAAAACGCTGACTTTCGAGGTGGAACTGATCGATGTGCGCGATGCAACGCCGGAAGAATTATCCCACGGACACGTGCATGGTCCGGACGGACATCAAGACTAAAAACCGTTTACTTACTGAATTGAATTCCGGGAAAGTGTACCGAATTTTGGTAAACTTTCCCTTATTTTTTTTGCGGAATCAGGCGGTCCAACGCGTTCTACCGTTAACCGGCAGTATTACGGATTCCGCCATACTTCCCCTATTATTTATTCGAAACGGGTAAAAATCGCATGGTCGTTTTAGCCGCTCAACAACCACTCTATTTACCAAATACCAGTTTCTTCCGCCGAATGGCGCTGGCAGACCGGTTTGTTTTTGCCGACACCGTGCAATTCACTTCCCACGATCTGATGAACCGCTGCCGGATAAAAACTTCCGGCGGCGCACAGTGGCTGACCGTCCCGATCCTGAGCAAGAGGAAAGGAAAACAGAAAATTTGTGACATCCGCATTGAACCCACTTCCAACTGGCGCCGCAAACACTGGAAATCGTTGCAGGTGAATTATCAATACGCACCTTACTTTGAATATTATGCGGATTTTTTTGCCAAACTATATCACAAGGAATGGAAATTCCTGGTGGAACTGAACCTGAGCATTATTGAGTTTCTGCAAACCGCCCTGGGTATTTCCACGCCTACCGAAACCAGTTCCCGGCGCAACCTGCACTGGGGTGCTTCGGATAAAATAATCGGAATACTGAATACCCTGAACTGCGATACCTATCTCGCGCGGGCAGAAGACCGGCATTTTCTGGACAACGAACAATTCGGAAAGGCGGGAAAACAGCTCCTGATAGATTCGTTTTCCCCGCCGGTGTACCGACAGCAATTTGGCAATTTTATTCACGATCTTTCGGTAGCCGATCTGTTATTCAACGAAGGACCGGAAAGTATGAACTTTTTGGTGACAGGCAGTACTCAGCGCTCATAATGACCCTCCACCAGTCATTGCGATCCCGGCTTACCGGGAGAAACAATCTCTATTTGGATGGAAAAACCAAAACAAGCTGAAGCAGTGGAACGGGATTGCCCTGCTGCGTTCCACTCCGCTCGCAACGACTTGCACTCTGCGGTCATTGCGATCCCGGCTTGCCGGGAGAAGCAATCTGCATCCCGGCGAAATAAAACACAACAAACCGAGGTAGCAGAAGAAGATTGCTTCGCTTCGCTCGTGGCATCGCCAACACTATGTGGCAATTACTAAATAACCCAGCCACTGCAACCGCAGAATGCAACTGAAATTTAACTCACCAAATTTTAACCCTTTTCTCTGGCGGCAGGTACATCTTGTCCCCTTCCTTCACGCCGAAAGCAGCATAAAATGCCGGCAGATTCATCAACTCCCCGTTGGTCCTGAATTCTCCGGGGGAATGCACATCGGTTTTTAACCGGAGTATCAAATTCTCTTTGCGAATATTATTCCGCCACACCTGGGCATAAGACAAAAAGAAGCGCTGTTCCGGTGTGAACCCATCAATCTTTTTAGGCTGCGGGTGTTCTTTCAGGGCTTTTTGCAGGGCATCGTAGGCGATATTTAAACCACCCAGGTCGGCAATATTTTCCCCCAGGGTCAGTTTACCGTTAATGTGAAAAGTATCGATCGGGGTAAAATGATCGAACTCATCTGCTAACAGTGCCGCCCGTGCTTTAAATTTCTCAGCGTCTTCCTTTGTCCACCAGTCATTCAAATTTCCTTTCTCATCGAACTGGCGTCCCTGATCGTCAAAGCCGTGGGTCATTTCGTGACCAATCACCACGCCCATGGCGCCATAGTTTACCGCATCATCGGCTTTTAGCCGCGCGCAGCGTATTCATCACATAGGAATCGCGGGTTATTTCCAGACCGGAATAATCCTTCCACTTGTCCGGGTACCCGATTTTCACATTGAAGGCGTCCAACTTGTGCAGGGCTTTTTGCCGGGTTTTCTCGCTCATCCAGTCCACTTTTTTAATTCGCTCACGGAAAGCAGCTTTCAGATTCATCACCATTTCCAGGGCGCGCTGCTTAGCTTCGGGCGGGAAAAACCGCTCAACGTAAATCTGCCCCACTGCTTCACCTAAATCGCGACTGGTTTCGCGCAGCACCCGTTTCCAGCGCGGCGGCAGTTCTTCCTTTCCCTGGAGTGTTTTCCCATAGAAATCGAAATTTTCGTTTATAAAAGCGGTGTTTAAATAATCTGCCGCGCTGTGAATGAATTGCCAGCACAAATAGGTTTTCCAGGCCTTCAGACGTATCTGGCGCATCATTTTGCCGATTGCTTTAAAGAATTCGGGCTGGGCAACATTAATTTCGCCGGGATGCGCTACGCCAACATTTTGGAAATATGTTGTCCAGTCAAAATCCGGCGCCAGTTTTTGCAGCTTCTTTACCGGCATTTTGTGGTAAGTCGCCACCGGGTTGCGCTGCTCCAGGCGGGTCATCGATGCTTTTGCCAGCCGTGTTTCCACTTTCATCACCGTCTGCGCCGATTGTGCCGCCTGCTCCGGAGACTGTCCCAGCAATTTGAACATGTTGGTAACATGGGCCACATATTTTTCCCGAAGATGTTTTGACCGTTCATCTTTGTTTAAATAATAATCCCGGTCCGGCAACCCCAGACCACCCTGGTAAAGCCATCCGATCATCATTCCGCTATTTTTTTTGTCCTGGGCTGAAAAGAAGTAAAAACCTGCATTTGTTCCCAATGATTGAAGATGCGCCATCGCCTCCTGTAATTCTTTTTTCGATTTAACCGCTTCAATCCGGTCCAATTCTTCCCGGATCGGTTGAATTCCTTCGGCTTCGATCTTGGCGCTATCCATGCCACTGGCATAAAAATCGCCGATCTTTCTCAGGTTGCTTCCCTTCGGCTTTGTCGTATCTGTAGCGGCTTCTTCAAGAATCGTCCGCAGGTCTTTTAAATTTTTCTCCGCCAGGTACTCAAAACTTCCCCAGCGGCTGTATTCCGGCGGAATGGGATTATTCTTAAGCCAGTTTCCGTTCGCAAAGTGGTAAAAATCTTCCGTAGGACTTACTGTTAAATCCATATTTGCCGGATCGAGCGGCTTCATTTTGGCGCTTTTCTTCTGCGAACATCCGATAACCAAAAAAAATACAATCAATATAAAAAATCCGCAACGCATTCGATGACTCCTTTCTTTGCTTCAATTTGGTTAAACTCGCTTCCCCTGAAAAATATGTCCACCGGGCATTCATTCACTTATCGCATTAAAATCATCTTCTTCACCAGGCGCTCTTTTCCGGCTTGAATCCGGTAGAAATACACCCCGCTGGGCTGGTTTGCCGCATTCCAGGAAACACGATGAATTCCGGCTGCCTGGTACTCATTAACCAGCCGGGTTACCAACCTGCCGATGTCATCGAATATTTCAATAGATACCCGGGCAGGTAGCGGCAGGTGGTACTGAATGGTTGTCGCCGGATTAAACGGATTCGGGTAGTTTTGTGCCAGCAGATAGGTAGTAACCGGTTGGGTGGGCAGCGTTTTCAGACCGGTTGCCGTTTCTTCGTCGGTCAGCACTTTAATGCAGAAATTGGCAGTGTGGGTCCAGGGCGGATCATTGTAATAATACAGATCGTGCCAGCTACCGCCCTCCCGGTAAAAGCTCTCCTGCGGGTGGGCTCTCGATTCCACAATCGTCCGGTAAGCGGCACCTAACAGAACCGGCACATCGGAGGTACGATCGTAGGGGTGACCGCCATCTGACAAATACAGGTACACATAAAAACTGTCGTCCGGGGTTAACGCTACCGGAACATCAAGGTCCACGGTATGAAATCCCAGGTGTTCAAAAAAACCGGATTTTGCCGAAAGCTCATTTTGCAGTGTCCCGCCCTGGAACTGATTAAATATTTTCACCGTAAAACTGACACTATCGACAGCAGCGAAAAAACTGACCGCTTTCAGCACCTCTGTTTTTCCCGGCGCCGCACCAACCGCCTTAAATACGTTAAACGCCTCGGTGCAACTGGTCTTGGTGTCCCGCCAACCGTGGTAATCGTGGTAGTACACCCGGTCGTAAGGCATTTTTTCCACATCGATAAAGGAAATCGCTCCCATTTCCGGGTCCCTGCCGCAGTACTTATCGTAGTAAGAAATCCAGAAATAGCCATTGAATCCCCAGATACTGCCCCAGCTATTTTTAACCAACCAGGCACCGGGTAGCGGCGCCTGGGTTACCTTACTGTCGTCCCAGCCGATAATTGCCACCGCGTGATTGGGCTTTTGTTGGCTGCTGGGCGGCTGGTAATGAATGTAATTCTGGATAAATGCGCCATCGTAGCACATGCAGGTACCCATTACCCCAACGGTCATTATTTTGTTTTTCAGGGTGTTTATGTGGCTCAGCCCCGGTTCCACCGTGTACCACTCAATATGCCGGGGATACCAGTAATGATAGCTGCTGTCACTTCGCAGCGGTGGCGTGGAATAGGACTGACCATCGATGTCCCGCACCGCACCTTCTCCCCGGGCAAGATAGGCTGAGGTTACGCGGTAGTCGCCGCCCATGTGCACCGTCAGACCGCCGCTTAGCGGGTAAATATCTTCATTAAAAAAATCGTTGAAGCCATTCCACCAGTCGAGGTGGTATTCCGCCAGATTCGGTTCGCCGGTCTCCCCGGCAGCCGCCCAGGCGCCGGTCATCATCAGGTTTCCTTCCATAGCAGCCATCGCCCCGTGTGTCCAGCAGGTACCGCCCTGCTGATTTTTCACCGAGGTCACATAATTGTGTCCGTTTACATTACGCAAATCGAAAGAAACGGGCGGTTGTGCCCAGACATGCACAGTCAGCAGGAAAATAACAAGTACACCGGTAATTGTTCTCATCTTTTATTCCTTTCGCTTTATGATCCATCACACATTGAGGTATCTTCTACAGATAATTTATTTTCAGCACAAAATAAAAGAA
>MVCZ01000130.1 GCA_002049825.1 Candidatus Zhuqueibacterota bacterium 4484_188 | reverse complement strand
ATCGAGCTGAAGAACTATTCCCTGGATTTTGATAGGGTGGAGAATCTGAAATCGCAGATTCTGGCTACAGGCAAACTTCCCTCGGGCTCTTTTGAATTCTGGATTGGTTGGCAGCCCTACCAGCAGGGCGGCGGAACGGGGCAATGGATACCGGACGAGCACCCGAAAGACAATATTTTAACCATTACGAATCCAACCACCCTGGAACCGCTCTACCCCGGCTGACCGTTATCAAAAAATACCCGGGAGACGCCTCCATTCAGGATGTGCTGAGCCACGAACCGGTGCTCAAAATAGAAGGCTATCCGCAACTGGTTTTCCAGTATCCTACCGATTCCTCGCCATTGACTTTTTATGGTCAAACGGGAAACCAGGTGGGACAAAGCGTAGGTCCCATCCGGATGCTGGAACCGGGAGCTACTTACTACTGGTTTGTTCAGGCTGTTATTCAAACCGTTTCCAACGACATTATCCTAAACAGCGATGTGTACCAGTTCAAAGTTGCTTCAGGCGAACAGACGCCCGGCACCGAAAACCTGGTATCGATTTACCTGCAGCAAATTCTGGGTGACCAGTTTGACCAGTATATGCAGCTTCTGGACGGATTCAGCCCCACCGGAAACCTGTATTTAAACGGCGCACCGGTTGACCTGAATATGCTGGCAGAATTTATTTCCAAACTGAATAATCAAAAAATAGAAATCCAAAATATTACCGTTGAATAGGGATAAGAGGCAAACCATGCAAAGAACGAACATTGTTTCCAAAGTATTGTTTCTCCTGCTGGCGTTGATTTTTGTGGCGTATGCGGCAAATCCGGTAGCAATTGTCATTAAGAGCCGGGGGAAAGTTAATTTGTTCCGTGGGAAAACCCTGCGCGCCGAAACGGTTCGCAAGGGTCAGGTGCTGTACGACGGAAATAAAATTCGCACCACCGAGGGTTCTTTTTGCGCTATTAAGTTTATCGACGACAAAAGCCTGCTGCGCATTAAAGAGAATTCCACCTGCGTTATTGAAGGGAAAAGGGAGAAAGATCATATCAATAAAAATGTGATTGTGGAAGTGGGCAGTTTTTTCGCCAGCCTGTTTAAACAAAAGGGCCGGTTTACCGTTACCACCCCCACTTCGGTAGCGTCGGTGAAAGGAACCAAATTCTGGATTATCCAACTGGAATCGGGCAAAACGGTTTACATCGGCATCGAAGGGCTGATCGACCTGATCAACGAAGCGGGTCGGGTGCTGCTGCGCTCCGGGCAGACCGCCACCTTTACTTCATCGGACAAACTGCCCGACATTACGCTGACCAACGAATCGGATATTCCGCAATCGGGTGACGCTTCAGAGTTGGAGAAAACGCTTGAAATCGAGTTTAAGGATAATAACGGGCAAACCAAAAAATTGCGCCTGGATTATATTGAGCATTAGGAAGCGGAGCAGTGATCCCGGTTGCTCGCCGGAATTGATAATTCGGTGTACGCCGGCATTTTGGGCAAACGATTTCAAATTTGTTTACATATTTCTTGACCACAACCGTGAGGTTTTCTATGAAATTTCGGAAACTTTATCTTCTTTCTTCCCTGATTCTTTTCGCACTGTTTACCGGTATCTTCGCCCGGAGCGGTGTGGAAATTGAATTCGACCCGATCAAGATGCTGCGCAACAGTAACCGTTTACCGCTGGAACTCACCATCTCCAACTTTTCCGGCGTTCCGGTTTCCGAGGTGGTCGTTTTGTATCGTTATTCGGGTGATTCGCGCTTTCAGATTAAGCAAATGAATAACGAAGGGTTGCACTACTACGCCAGCCTGACGGTAAAGAACACCTCGGAAAACATGATCGAATATTACTACCGGATTCGCTACATGGACCAGCGCAGCGAAACCTTTCCCGGTGATGCCGCTTCGGGCAACCTGTTTCGTACCGCTCTGCAGTACGACCGAAACTACGGGGAAGATATCGTAATTATCAGTCCCGAGCCGGACGAACATATTTACTCCAACGAAGTGGTTATCACGGCTTCATTTGCCCGTTTGACAGATATGATCGATGTGGAGAAAAGCAAACTATTCTTAGATAATTGGGAAGTTACCCGCTCGCGCTACTTACAAAAGTTCGACGATTTTATTAGTTTCTCACCAAGGCAAATTCCGGCAGGCAGGCATCGAATCTGGTTAGAACTCTACGACAAAAACTCGGTGCTGGTTGCCAGCAAGGAATGGTATTTTACCGCCATTCGTTCCCGGATTTCCGTTACCAGCGAAGAAGAGTTTCAGATTAACGGGCGATTTTTTGCCGAAGCTCGCCGGGAAAATCTGCAGGACGGTTCGCAAATAAACGATTACAACCAGACCGGTTTGCAGCTCAACGGCGGGGTGGGCGCTTTTGAATACGGCGGAAGATTGTATTTTAATAACCAGGAATCGGCAGACCGGCAACCGATTAACCGCTTTTCCGGTTACGCCCGGTTGAATTTCTGGAACCACCGCTATTTGAAGGTGGCGGTTGGCGACGCCTACCCCAAATTTAATTCCCTGATTATGCAAAACATTTTGCTCAGGGGATACCAGACTTCGCTGTTTTTGAAATTTCTGAACATTGATTTTGCCAAGGGTAAAACCTTGCGCGCGATCGAGGGTGAGATAACTACAGACACCACTGCCAGTGGACAACAGAGCATAAGAGCCGGAACTTACCGGCGGAACATCCTGGCAGTTCGCCCCAGCTTTGGCGACGGAAAAATTTTCCAACTGGGCTTTACCTACCTGAAAGGGCGGGATGATACCACCAGTATTCAGTTCGGTTTGAATCCGCAGGAAAACACCGCCCTGGGCGCCGATCTGATGCTGGGGCTAGACAAACAACGCATTCTGTTGGAAGGAAATATTGGCACCAGCGTTTATAACCGCAATATCACCGGCGGCTCTATTCCCTATGACACACTGATTGCTACCCTGCAGGACAGCAGCGATTTTAAGGAAGAATATTACAACCTGGCAAAAAAAATTATTACCATCAACCAGTATTTGTATTACAGCCTGGGACAGCCCTACATGCTGCGGGACAACCGCGGTTTTCACCTGGTTGATAATTGGAGTTTGCTGAAGAATCAGGTTTTCCTGACGGTAGGTTACCGACGCTACCATAACAATCTACAGGAAACCAAAGCACATACCAGCACTAATAAAAATCTTTATATCAACCTATCGTACTTTCCAATGAAGAATTTGCCGGAGATGACCTTTGGTTTCAACAATTACACCCGCGATAACGGTGTTCCGGAAGATTCGCTCAATTCCATTTTAAACCGCCCGGAGGACAATAAAACAAACACCATTAACTTCACCACTTCTTACCGGTTCAACCTGGCAAACCTGCGTCATCGGATAAGCCTGAACCTGATGAATTACCGGAGGAGTGATATTTTTAAATACGCCGAAAGCCGTTCCGATTATTTCTCGCTGAACCTGAAATCAAATTTTAACGTTCCGTTGCAAACCTTGCTGGAATTTATCCTGCAGCAAACCGAGCGCTTCGGAAATATCGGTCTGTTAGCCGACATTCTTGCTTACAGCGGAGATAAAAATAAAAAAGATGTTATCTATTCGGCACGCTACGATTACAGCTTTTAACCGGTTAGTCATCAGTTTTCTAAAAGGAGTATTTTCGGCAGCTTGGTAAAGCCGGTACTTTCAAAATATATCGAATCAAAAACAGAATGCATTCAGCCCGGAATGTAAAACCAATCAGGCATTTCATCAATTTGCCGGTGAATCGGGTGTTGCATATCATTTTACACAGGTTCTTGCCACCGGTTGGGCAGCTCTGCTATCAATCGGTAATTGATTCATATTTCACTTCCATTTTTACTGTTCGGCATCTATCTTTATTAAAAAAACACAGGTAATTTTCCCATGAAAAAGAAATCGTATGTAACGGTCATGATCATTACCGCCGCGGTTTTTATTTTTACGCTTATTATCCGAACCATACCGGCATTTCAGACGGTAGAATTAAAAACCATTGACTGGCGTTTTCAGTGGAGAGGAGCGCAGGAGCTGAAAGACTCGCCGATTGTGCTGGTTACCATCGACGACCAGTCTTTCGAATCTCTGCCCGACCGCTGGCCCTGGCCGCGCTACTATTACGCCAATGTAGTCCAAAACTTAACCAAAGCCGGCGCCGCAGCCATCGGGCTGGACGTTATGCTGGATATTCCGGACAAACATGGAGCGGTGAGCGACCGGCAATTAGCCGATGCCATCCGGGAATCCGGGAGGGTAGTGCTCACCGGCAAACTCGAGGAACGGATTTCGGTGGGGCAGATAAAATCGCTGCAATTCCCGGTCAAGCCGCTGCCGGTGCTGCTGGAAGCGGACGGTAGCTGGGGAGTGACTGCTATTCAAGCCGACCCGGACGGCATCTTTCGCCGCTATTTTGTAGTTCAAAAATACGGAGACGGCTACCTGCCGTCGTTTGGCTTGCAAATCCTCAAAAAATACCTGAATCTCCCGCCGGACACCCAGCCCATTGTTTCGGACCAGGGCATCGAATTTGGCAACGTGAATATTCCGGTCGGGCACGATGGCATTTTAATGGTTGACTTTGCCGGACCTGCCAGCACCTTCCCTTCTTATTCTTTCGACACGGTTATCGACGACGACCGCTTTGACCTTGGCGACTACGACCTGAACTATTTTAACACAACGCTTCTACCTGAAGGCGTGTTTAAAGATAAAATCGTGCTGATCGGTTCCACAGTTACCGAGTTACACGATAATTTCCCTACTCCATTTTTCGAATTTAAAGACCGCGATAATCAGTACCGGAAAGTGGAAATGCCCGGTGTGGAAATCCATGCCAACGCCGTGTGGACTGTTTTAAATCATCATTATTACCGGTATATTCCCTTCTACCTTTTCCTGGTTTTATTGTTTTTGCTGATTCTGTTCGTCTATTTTCTCTCAGCTCGGATTCACACCATCTGGTCGCTTGTTGCTGCTTTTGTATTGATTTTTGCCCTGGGATTCCTGGAATTTTATTTGTTCAGCCACCAGCGTATTGTAATGGAAATTGTTTCGCCGGTAATTGCCATCTTTCTCAGTTTTGTGAGCAGTAATCTTCATCAATATATGCTGACCAAAAAAGAGAAAAAAATGATCATCGGAGCCTTCGAGCGGTTTGTTCCGCAAAAAGTGGTGAAGGAATTGTTGGATCACCCCGAGAAATTGAAGTTAGGCGGCGAGGAACGTTTCCTCACGGTTATCTTTGTCGATCTGGCAAATTTCACTGCCGTATCCGAGAAGCTGAAACCGGCAGAGTTGGTGCAGCTTATCAATTATTTCCTCACCGAAATGACCGAAGTAATCCTGAAGAACGACGGAATCATCGATAAATATGAAGGTGATGCCATTATGGCGGAATTCGGCGCACCGGTGCACTACGAAGATCATGCGGTAAAAGCCTGCTACGCGGCACTGGAAATGCAGGAACGTCTGTACAAAATGGATTTGAGCAACTACAAAATGGCGCTCGATCACCTCTCCTGTCGCATCGGAATCAACAGCGGCGAGATGATTGTCGGTAACATGGGGTCGCGGGACGTGTTCGATTACACCGTGATGGGCGATGCGGTGAACTTAGCTTCCCGCCTGGAAACCGCCAATAAAACCTTTGGCACCAAAATCATGCTGAGCGGCGAGACCTTCCAGTTGGTAAAAGGTGCGGTTATTGCCCGCCCGATCGATTTAATCCGGGTAAAAGGGCGCCAGAAACCGGTGCGAGTATTTGAACTGATTGCCCGCAGAAACGAACCTTTGGATGAAAAACTCAAATCCATGCTGCCCGCATTTGTTATGGGTATTAAATATTACCACCAGCGGGAATGGGAAAAGGCGGAAGAAAGTTTTCAATATTGCCTGAACCTGTTCCCGGAAGACAAACCAACCCGGATTTACCTGGAACGCCTGGCACGCTACAAAGTAAACCCGCCCGGAGAAGACTGGGACGGCGTTTTTACCATGACAACCAAGTAGGGGGAGCCGGATATCGGATGCCAGCCCTTCGACTCCGCTCAGGACAGGCCCTTCGACTCCGCTCAGGACAGGCCCTTCGACTTCGCTCAGGACAGGCCCTTCGACTTCGCTCAGGACAGGCCCTTCGACTTCGCTCAGGACAGGCAACCAGAAACATTTCCATTTGTTTCCTGCCCGGTTCATTGTTTAATTTGCTCAAAATAAAAATGGAGAAAATGGAAAATTATCAAGATTACAAAGCCGGGTACGTGGCGCTGGTGGGTAAACCGAATGTCGGTAAATCCACGCTGCTGAATGCGTTGCTCAAACACAAACTTTCCATCGTAACCCATAAACCACAAACCACCCGCAAGCAGGTGTTGGGTATTCTCAGCGAAGAACACTACCAGATTATTTTTATCGATACCCCCGGTTTAATCCAGCCAAAGTACAATTTGCAGAAAATTATGATGAAATATCTGCAGGAGGCAATGGCCGATGCAGATCTCATTGCATACATGATCGATGCCTCTGCGCCCACCCAGGACTTTTCCCAGGTGCGCGAAAAGATTCTGCCGCTTTCTAAACCGGTGATTCTCGTTCTTAATAAAATTGACCTGATTCCCAGGGAGCGGCTGCTTCCCCTGATTGAAAAATACAAGCAGGTTTATGATTTTACTGCCTATGTTCCGGTTTCCGCTGCCCAAAATGATGGACTGGAGGATTTGCTCCGGGAAATCGAGCGACTCCTTCCATACAGCCCGCCCTATTTTCCCCCGGAATACATTACCAACCAGCAGGAACGATTTTTCGTATCGGAAATCATCCGGGAAAAAATTTTTCAATTTTACGGGGAGGAAATCCCCTATTCCTGCCATGT
>MVCZ01000129.1 GCA_002049825.1 Candidatus Zhuqueibacterota bacterium 4484_188 | reverse complement strand
CTCAAAAAATCCCGCACGCCGGAAAATTCCATGTCAAGGCTCCGGCGACTGCTGAAAGAAGGTCTGTACAAAAATGTGAACATTGCCAAATGGCCGGTCAAATTGATTATCGATGTGGACCCGGTGGAAATTCTTTAAACGAGATTCTAATATGCGAAAAATAGTCATTAGTTTGCTTTTATCGATTTTATTCTGTCCCCGGTTTTTACTGCCGGCCACCGGCACCGGGGGACAACCCGGGGCGCACCGGAAAAATCCGGCGGATTCTTTGCAAACCCGGCTCAAACTGCCCAATCCTTTCCTAAAGGAATCGCCGTTTCAACTGTGGGTATCGCCCTCCCAGCAATTGCGCGACTGGGTTTTTCTGAACCGTTCGCACTTCTGGTCGGAAATCAGTTTACCGAAAACCGCCCCGTCTCAAAATTTCGGTGCCATTCCACGCATCGACTGGACACTCGCCACCCCGGGACACGTCTACCGGGGTTTGGATTTCCGGGAAAGCTCGCTGTTTGTCCCCACCAACGTGCGCGAATACCTGGATTATAAAATGGGTCGCTCGCGGATTTTACCGGTCGCCACTCTGGCAGCCGCCGGTTACCTTGCTCATCTCATTTACCAGCGTTACGGGTATTTGCTGGCAAAGCGGGAACAGGAAAAATACCGCGACCTGCGACTGAACCGGCAGGAAATTACCCTGATGAAGATCCTGTGGAAACAGCAGGGTCTCACCGCCACCCAGTGGTACACACACTACAACCGCACCGGCAGCGACCGGCGCACTACGTTTCTGATTCTCAAGAAAACGTTTGAAGAATTAGAAGGCAAATATTTAATTCGCAGCCGAATCCTGCCCGACGGTCAGGTAAAATACGTCCCGGCAATTTCCAAAACGGAACTGCTGATTAAATTAAAGGAGATGCAAAGCTACCTGGACGGAAAACAGAACCCAAACCGCCTCAGGGAAATTCAGTTCATTATTGAGCAACTGGAAGACTGAACAGTTACCCTGGTCAAACCAAAACCAAAGGGAATCAATTTCTGAATGAAAACCATTTTGTCGCAGGACGCTGCAAATTTCCCGGGCGGTTGCTACCAAATTATTCTGAATCTTGCACAGCCGGTTTCGCTGGCGGTTGCCCGGTTGGGATTGCTTCGTTTTCCGCCCGGGTTTTACATCTACACCGGCAGCCAGCAGCGATCGCTACTCAAGCGGGTGGAACGCCACCTGAGACCGGAAAAGAAAATCCACTGGCATATTGATTACCTGACAGTGCACCCACCGGTCGTTTCAGAAAATGAGCGGTGCACGCGAACTGCACCCCGGTTTTGGCAGCAGCGATTGCCGGAACAAATGCACCAGTCATCTGTTGTATTTAAAAACAGTGGCGGAAGAGCAGCTCGGGAAGTGGTTGGAACAATTTCCGTCGGCAAAATTGATCAGAATTGAACCCGGAAATACAGCTATGAGATTTTAACAAAACAGCCACATTTCACCTGTGTTTAGGCTCATTCACGAGTGAGTTAGTCATCGCCACTCGTGAATGAAGTTATACTCAAATGTTAAATACCGGCTCGCTTTTATTCAATCGCCGATATCGCTTTAAAAACTCATAAACAGGAAGAAAAATGCCCGAACTCCCCGAAGTGGAAACAACCGTGCGGCAGTTGCGGCAATATTATTTACACAAAAGAATCGTAAAAGTGGAAGCCAAGCCGGTAAAAATTTTCCGTCAGATTTCGCCGGAGGAATTCGCCCGCTGGCTGGAAAACAGGAAAATTCTTGCCATCGAGCGGTACGGGAAATTTTTCTACTGGGATGCGGAAGGTATTTTCCCGGTGTTTCACCTGGGCATGTCGGGTATTTTTATTCGTCAAAAAACACAGTCAAAATACCCGCAGCATTTACACGTTGCTTTTTATTTTGAAGACGGAAGCGAACTCTATTTTCAGGACGCCCGCAAATTCGGAAAAATTTACTTGCTGCACCGGAAACCGCAATTCGAGGAGCTGGGACCGGATCCGTTGAAAGAAAATTTCACTTTAAACCGCTTCAGGCAATTATTAAATTCAAAAAGCATAAATATTAAGACCTTTTTAATGGACCAGAAGGTGATTGCCGGTATCGGCAATATTTATGCGAGCGAAATACTGTTTCAGGCGGGCATACATCCGCTGCGCAAAGCCCGGTCGCTGAGCGCCGCGGAAACAAAAAAACTGCACCGGTCGATTCTGGCGATTCTGAATGCCGCGGTGGAACGGTTCGGAACCACTTACAGCGCTTACCGAACCGTGGAAGGCACCAGCGGCACCAACCAGGATTTCCTGAAAGTGTACCACCGGGACGGGGCGCCGTGCTTCACCTGCGGTAAACCGATTCGAAAAACAATGATAAACAACCGCTCCACGTTTTACTGCGGGTACTGCCAGAGGTAACTATGAAGATGAATTCGAAAAATGTCACCCTGCTGACCGATTTCGGAACCGAAGACGGGTATGTCGGTGCGATAAAAGGCGTACTGCTCAGCGGCATGCCAGATGTGCGGATAAGTGACATTTCGCACCGGATTCAACCGTTTAACATTCGCCAGGCTGCTTTTGCCCTGCTCAATTACTATGCCGACTTCCCGGCGGGCACTGTTCACCTGTTAATTATCGACCCGGGTGTGGGCACCTCCCGCAAGGGAATTATCGTTCGCACTAATCGGCACTATTTTATCTGCCCGGACAACGGGGTGTTGAGCTACGTTCTCGAACGGGAGGTATTCGAAGCCTTTCGTATAAAAGAAAAATTGTTTGGAGAATCAATCAGCCCTACCTTTCACGGCAGGGACATTTTCGCACCGGCAGCAATTAAAATCCTCTCCGGCGAAGCGATCGATACCTTTGCCGAAAAAACCGCCGACCTCATTTCTTTTTACCGGCATTTCGAAAAAATCTCGGAAACGGAATTGCGGCTGCAAATTGCTCATGTAGACCATTTTGGGAATCTTATCCTGAATTTTACCCGCGAAGACTGGGAAAAAATGGGTGAGCCTGAAAATGTAAAGATTCAGCTTGAACACGGATTCCTCCACGGTATCAGGAAAACTTTTGGTTCTACCGGTGTAAAAGAATTAGTAACTACATGGGATAGTTGCGGTTTTTTACAAATTGCCCAGAACAAAGGAAATGCGGCACAGATGCTGCAAAAGAAAGTCGGAGATCAGCTTATTTTAAAAATTGGCAAGTGATGGCATTTTGCTAAAAGTAACGCTTCCCAAAAAAGAAAGATATGAGTGTGCAGACAAAAAATATTAAGAAGAATTACAAATCCATCATTGGCGTCACGCTGCTGGCGTTCCTGTTGTGGTTCATGGTGAAAATGAGCCGGACCTACGAATACTCTTACGAGCTGCCCATAAGATTCATCAACCTGGACAGTACCCGCACTTTCAAATTTGCCCATCAAAAAACGGTTAAGGTAGTGTTTGTCGGCAAAGGAATTGATCTTTTGCGACTTTCCTTTATGAACATTTACTACCAGGTTGATCTTTCCGGCGTACCGGACCATTTCAGGCTGGACCTCACCCAGAACAAGGAAAGTGTGCGCTACCCGGGTGATCTGAACATCAGCATAAAATCGATTGTTTCGCCGCGGATTTTAACCGTTGAAACCGATGAAAAAGTCCGCCGCAAATTACCGGTTGAGGTGGAGTACCAATTGGATACACCCGCCGGCTATATTCTTGCCGGTGTGACAGCTTCGCCGGACTCGGTGGTAATAACCGGTCCCAGTGAAATGTTCAGAAAATTGAAAAAAATAAAGACCGAAAGCAAAATTTTTTCCGACGCCGGAGTGGCTTTTACCAAAGAATTTGCCATCCAAAAACCGGAACGATATTTTGCCGAATGCCAGCCCAAAACCGTGCAGGTATTCTTTGATATTCAAAGATTGGCGGAAAAGGAAGTTTTAGACGTGCCGGTTACGGTAGTCGACCACCCTAAACACATTCAGGTGATTCCGCTGCCGTCCCGGGCAATTATTTATGTGAAGGGCGGCGAAAAAATCCTTGCCGATCTGCAAGCCAGCGACTTTAAAATAGAAATTGATTTCAATAAATCCTGGAAACCGGGCATTAAAAAAGTAAAAGCAAATTTGATAACCAAAGCAGATGTGCTGTATATGGAAAGCCGACCACCGGAATTTGAATTGATTGTGCAAAAAATGCGAGCGAAGTAGAAAGTCAGCCGAACATGCAAAAAGATTTCCAGTACGTTTTAGGAATTGAAACCAGTTGCGACGAGACCTCTGCGGCGGTTATCACGCCACGAAAAACTCTCTCCAACATTGTTTCATCGCAACAAGTGCATTTATCTTTTGGCGGTGTGGTGCCGGAATTGGCTTCACGTGCGCATTTGAAAAATATTACTTCCATCGTGGACGCTGCGCTGACTAACGCCGGCATCGGGTTTGAGCAACTGGACGGTATTGCGGTAACCCACGGTCCCGGTTTGATTGGTGCACTGCTGGTGGGAGTGAATTTTGCCAAGGGTCTGTCACTCGCCCTGAACATTCCCCTGGTAGGAATCTGAACATTCCCCTGGTAGGCTGAAAGACCACCTGCACTACAAAATTCTCGGCGAAACCCGTGACGATGCGGTGGGCGAGGCGTACGACAAAGTAGGCAAATTGCTGCACCTCCCCTACCCCGGCGGTCCGGAGGTAGACAAACTGGCGCAAACCGGCGACCCGGAGTATGTGCAGTTTCCCCGGGCAATGCTGAACCGGGACGATTTCGACTTTAGTTACAGCGGGCTTAAAACAGCGGTGCTGAATTTTTTACAGGAAAAACCGGAACAGGAAATACAACAGCACCTGGCGGATATTTGCGCTTCTTTCCAGCAAGCGGCAACAGAGGTTCTGGTGAAAAAGACCCTGCGCGCCGCCCGCACTTACCCGGCGGCGTGGCGGCAAATTCCCTGCTGCGAAAATGGCTGAAAGCGGAAGCGCAGCGATTCCACATCGCCGTTCATTCCCCGCCCTTTGAA
>MVCZ01000128.1 GCA_002049825.1 Candidatus Zhuqueibacterota bacterium 4484_188 | reverse complement strand
CTTCCGGCTCGCTGCGAACGAACTCCGAAGAAACGGATTTTTACTTCCAGCTTTCGGTAAAACCTTACGCCGTCCGGGGTTAACTGCAGGGGAAAAACCTGAAGTGCCATCAACCGGTAATCGCGGAACAAACCGGTTTCGCGCAACACTATGACTCGCTTCGGGTAAAGAAACGGTTGGTAATCCAGTAAAGCCTGGTCGGAAATTGTTTGCTGCGAAAGATGCAGCGGCGGTTTTATGCCGGGGTAAAACTCTTGTTCCGAGGTAAGAATACTCACTGATACTTTTCCCGGTGGCGCAATAATGGACTTCGAGAATACCGGCAGTAACGGAACGGAATCCTCGTAACTATAGTTCATCCCGGGTAACGATATGGCAGCAATCCGGGAAGCCGGGGAATTGCGGGAAATTTCCGGATCCGGGAAATGGAACCGAATCACTATGTACTGATTATTTTGTTCTACTACTTCATAAAACTGCGAAGGCGAGGAAAACAATCGGGCGCAAAAGAACAGAATCCAGAATAAGAATAATTTATATCTCATAGTCCTACAGTTTATTATTGATAAAAATTTCTGCTAAATATAGGCAAGATTATCGGCAGATTACAACCCCAATGTTAATAAAAAGAAGGGGATAAATTGAGTACTTATCCCCTCGGTTTACTCTTAATTGTTCAGCCATACTCACTTCATAAAGACAATTTTTCGCACCTGGCGGAAATTATTTTCCGGTGCCAATAACTCCAAATAATAGACTCCATTGGCAACCCGGCGATTTTGATTGTCCCGGGCATTCCAGGTAATGTTGCTGTAGGAACCCGGTTGATAAAGCCGATTATCAATTAAGGTCCTGATTTTTTGTCCCAGCGAATTATAAATCACCAGGCGAATGTGTCCCTCTTCTGCCACGTCAAAGCTAATCTGCGTACCCGGGTTAAAGGGATTCGGATAGTTTTGACGCAGTGTGAACGTTTCGGGTAACGGGACGATGGCACAAGAAACCGTTCCATTTTCATGCACCTGACCATTATAGTCGCGGGAAATCAGTTTGTAATAGTAGGTAATGTTTTCTTCCACATCGGTATCGATGTATTGGTAGCTGTGCGCTTGGTTGCTGCTGCCGGCTCCGGGAATAATCTGAATATTAAGCTGCCGGAAGTTTGTTTGGTCCTCTTGAGAACGGTAGAGGAAAAATCCCTCATTTTCCATTTCGCTGGCAGTTTCCCATTGAATAACGATTTTATCCCGGTCCTGATGTGCCTCGAAAGAAATCAGGGTGACCGGAAGCGGATTGTCGCCCCCGGTGCCGATATTGCTAAAAGCCGCTTTTTGAATGGCACCGGCGCCGCCATTCACCACGTTGTCACCAACGCCCACATCGCCCTGGTCGCCCAAATTCAGACCCAGCGTATGGCTGCCGTTTGCCGCGGAATTGACATCTACTGTTACCAGTGCATGGGTTCCGGACGCGACTGCATTCAGGGTAAATCCTGAAAAACTGACGGTGCTACCACCGCTGTAACCTAAACTCGCCAATAAATTATCCGCACCATCGAATTGACCGATGGTGCCGTTGTCTTCATACAGGTGGAAAGCGTCAATATCCCCGGCGGTTGCGGTTCCGGTTTTCTGGAAATCCAGCGAAACAACCTGGATGGTTGCCTGGGATGGTGAGGGCGCGAATTGCAGCGAAACCATTTCCTGGTCGGTGCCGCCGGGCGCATAGCTGCCGCTCGAGACATCCCCGCCGCTGGTTTGTAGTGTTGGGTTCACAATTAAGCGTTGTTTAGCGCTGGTAATCGGCGAGCCGGTAAGCTGTGTCACATTTCCGGTGGTGTTTACATTTTCTACCCACCAGAAGAAATAGCTATACGCACTCCCCGCCTGAAGTGTCGCGGCGGGAACATTATAGCTCACACTCCCGGAAACTGTCAGGTCTCCGGAACTGCCGGTTTGCTGAAGACTGCTGCCATCGGCATTATTGGTGAATCCCCAGCGAATTTGGAAATCGTCATTGTAATCGTAGGTTGTCAATTCGCCCTGGCTTACGTCGGCAGAAAGTGATAAATCGCTGTTTGACGCTGAGGCATCGATATTCGCATCAGCTGCCGGGGTGGGATTGCTTACCACGGCGGTCCTGAAATCGATAGCAATGTTCCCACTACTTCCTTTATCGGTGCCGCCAACAGTTGCCTTAATCTGATAGGTTCCTTCCGCACTCACATCCAGACGCATTCCCAGGCTGGTCAGGTTGGCAACGCCCTGGCTAAAATCGTCTGCCTGGTTCAGTTCGTCTCCCGAGGTGCCGTGAAGCCCTTTTACACTTAAAGTGCCCGGACCGGAATTCTTGGCAATCGTCACCGGTGTAGCGGAGGCATCGAAGTCGGTTTTTACATTTTGATACACATCTCTGGCAGTAAGGGTATTGGTTCCGCTCACCGGCAGCCCGTCAATTTGCGGAGTGGTGACGGCAAACACAAAATCGTTTAACGCCGCCGGATTAACGGTAAGATTCGATGAAGTTTCGCCGGTCAAGGTTGGCGAACCGCTGTTGTCCGATGCGGTGAAATTGACCCCGCTCCCGGATTTGTATAAAATGATCGCCACATTATCGCTGACCCCGGCGCTAAAACCAATCGAGATATCCGACCAGTTTAATACATCGGTGACATCAGGCGTATTCCCATTAATAGTAGGCTGGGTGCCGTCCGGTGCATTGCCGGTATTCGATGTAAAATCAATCGCCCGGGAACCGGTTTCGGTGTCCACTACATAGTTATCCGAATCGACAATATAAAGCGTTACATTAAAGGAAGTCCCGGCTTGCTGGGCGGTTACCGGACCGATAATGCCGCTGCCATTGACAAAAGATTGCCCGGGCAGTTTAATCAGGATTTTTGAAGCTATTCCCGAAATCGTTGCATTTTGGGAGGTTGCCACCAGACCGGTTGTACTAATGCCAATTTCTTTGGTACCTGCCACATTGCAGGCAAAATAAAACGAACCGGAACCGGCATTTACCAAATCAATCTGAGTGATGTCCGAACCGGTGGGTGTCTGCCGGAATGTGGGAGTGCCGGTGCCGGACAACATGCTCAAGTCCACGGTTTTGGTCACCGTTTCAAGATTTCCATAGGCGTCTCGCACTTCAAAAGTAACCTGGTCTTCAAACATATTTACCGGTTCATTAACCGGATCGCTGGTTATCGAAAGGTGGTGGGCATCCTGGTAGTTTACCGTCACAGAAGAGTAACTCTCCCTTGGTAGGAAGTCGACGTCACACTATTGTCTTGTGATCCGACGGCTGTCCAGGAAGACAGATCGTCACTTCCTTCAATCTGTAAATAGGAAATCGATGGGTCTGTGGTATTATCGTCGGCAGTGGCGCTCCATTTCACTACACCGCTTTCGAAATCATCCGTTGCCGATGGGCTGATTCTGGTGGGATCAGCCGGTGCAATTCCATCTGCAACCCCACTGCTCGATTCGTTTTTCACCTGGTTTCCAGCCGGATCTTGTAGCTGGGGATCAGAAGAGCTTGTCGTTGAATCGTAAGCAACTGTCACCCCATCGGGGTCACGGTCTGCCAGGTTACTGTTCAGAATAATATTCCATGTATTAGTTGGTTCACTTCCCACCGGTTCCAGGCTGCTAATACTCACACCGCTCACATCCGAGCCGGTGAGGATGAACCGTTCGCCCGCATCTCCGTTTTTTTCATATAAACTTTCGTCAAAAACCACCTGAATCGTCATTAGGTTAATAGCGGTGGAGGAAGTAATTTCCGGAGGATCCGATTCGGCAATAATGTAAGGAGCGGAGGTTGCCTCGCTGCTGGCATCGTCAATCAGATTAATGGTGTAGTTACCAGACAAATCACCGCCGGATATTTTTGACGAGTAATCCCGGATTCGCACCGTCGCCAGCAAATTTGTGCCGCCAATGTCGCTGTATTCTTTCTGATAAAATCTGCGAATGGCGGTGCCACCCCACCCCGAGCCGGAGAATTTGATCACCTCACCAGGATCGGCTGTTCCGCTTCCGTTCTGGTCGTCATCAATGGTGACACTGGTTGGCGGCGACATCGGTTGCACCGGTTGCGTATTCAAATCAAAATTGAAATCGGCTTCGACAATTCCGGATTCTGCAGTCGCGATTTTTACATGTAACCGGGAAGCTTCAGCAGGGATGCCAGCGGTTGGAATTTTCCCGAAAAGCCGCCCGGATGTGTCACAATACAATTCATAGTCTGCGATGTACATACGGTTAATTAAATTTCCACCGTAGTCATAAGCAAAAACCACGACACTGCGGATTTTATCCAGTGGTTGAAAATCTTTTCCCTGCACCTGGAGATATGTGCTCTTTTCCTGCGGTGTAATGACAAACTGTGATGCTTCAACTCCGTTGGTAAGAATTATACTCAGTAAAGTGAGAATCGCCCATCTCCCGAATAAGCGGTGACATGGTTTCATATTACCCTCCTTTTACTCACATTGCAAAACATGTAGCATGTATTTCTAAACTTCTTCGCCCCATTTCAAAATATCAGCAAGATTTCGCTTCTGGGGTTTATCCGGAGAAAATGCTTCCAGTAATCGTTTTCGCAGCCCCTCTTCAGTCAGGCCACGGGTCAGAATGCCCTGTTCCGCCAATGATATCATTCCGGTTTCTTCGCTGACAACAAGCACGGTAACATCTGCCTGTTCCGACAGTCCCAAAGCTGCCCGATGCCTCATTCCCAGGCTGGGGTCTAATTTCGGATTTTCAGTTAGCGGCAACTGGCATTTGGCTGCCACAATAATATCGTTTTGTATCACAATAGCACCATCATGCAACGGCGAACGCGGATTGAAAATGGATAAAATGAGCGCTTTACTTACCTGTGCCTGCAGCGAGATTCCCGTCTCAACGATGTGTTTAATTCCCGTATCTCGCAATAGCACAATTAATGCACCGAAATTTTTCCGGGACAAATCCGAAACCGCCCCTATGGTTTCATCAATAAACCGGGTGGTCGATACCTGAACGAATCGCCTTAACACCGGATTTTGCCCCAAATAAAGCAGTAAACGGCGAAATTCCGGTTGAAAGATAATCACAAAAGCAATTACCCAAACCGTTTTCAAATTGGAGAAAATCCAGGAGCTCCCGCTCATATTCAATATTTCCGCAAAGATTGAGAAGAGAATGATGATGAGCAATCCCATCATCATCCGGGCTGCCATGCTGCCTTTCAGAAACTCATATACTTTATAAAAAATATAGGCAACTAAAAAGACATCAAATACATCGATGATTGAGACTGATAAAAACCCGATTCTGAATAACATAACTCACCTCAATATAAATTCGTTTTCGTCTTTTTATGGCAAAACTTGAATAAATTTTGTTAAAACTTATTCCTCCAAAGGGACAAAAAAGTAGTAGAATTTTAATTATTTCTCATTAAATTTGACGAAGAAATTGCAAATTATTCCGCTGGCAGATTCGCTTGAATCTTCCTGAATGTTCCGAATGACACCCTACCGCTGGCAAAAGGAAAAAACGACCGGCTCTGCCACATCCCGACGCAATGAGAACCACGGGAAATTCCGCAAATAATACCGGATGTTTACGGTAAAATATCGGCTCCCGCCCGATTGTAACTTGCTTCCGGTAAATTGTCAATATGCCAGGGAATAACCCGTCCATTCCAACCGGCTTATTTTTTATTGCCTGCTTATTCGCCAGGGCTTTTGGCGGTCTGAATTGATTGCACAATCTCAATTACTTTTCGCATTTCCGCCACATCATGCACCCGAACAATATGTGCGCCATTGGCAATGGAAAGTGCCACCGCTGCCGCTGTACCCCAAACACGCTCCTGCGGCAGGAGATTTTTTCCGGTGCGTAAAAACGATTTCCGCGAGGGCCCTACCAGGATAGGCACACCCAGGACCGAGAATTCCTTCAGCCGCCTGATAATCTCAAAATTATCTGCCAGCCGTTTGCCGAACCCGATTCCGGGGTCAACAATTATCTGGTGAATGCCAAACGTGCGTGCCAGCCCAATCTGGCGATTCAGAAACAGGAAAATCTCTTCCATTAAATTTTGGTAACGAGGATTTTGCTGCATATTTCGGGGAGCGCCTTTAATGTGCATCAGTACCACCGGCACACCGGCAGAAGCGACTACAGCGGGCACTTGGGGATCGAAGGTAAATCCGCTGATATCGTTAATCACATCTGCGCCTTCCGACAGAGCCCGCCGTGCAATCTCCGCTTTGTACGTGTCCACGGAAATCGGCAGACTGGTTGCCGCACGGATTTGCCGCAGCACCGGCTGAATGCGTTGCCACTCTTCTTCCAGCCCAACCGGCTGCGCACCGGGGCGGGTCGATTCCGCACCAAGATCAATCATATCCGCACCGGCGTCAGCCATTTGCAGTGCGTGCCGGGCGGCTTTTTCCGGGTGCAGAAATTTCCCCCCATCCGAAAATGAATCCGGTGTGATATTGAGAATGCCCATTATTAAAGGTCGGTCTATTTTCAACTCGCTCTGCGGAAGCGAAAAGCACCACTCGCTGCGTGAAATATTTTTTAGTACTAATTTCAATGCAGCAGTAACCGAACCAAGCTCGGTAACCGCGTTTTCGATAAGAGTGTAAACTATCTGTCGATTGGGAAAGGAAACAATCAGGCTGCCCGGGTTTTCGTTTTTGGATTCCAGCCAGAAAGGAACTCCGTGCTGCTGTAAATAAGAACGAAACCACGCAATCTGTGCCGCCGATAAAGCACCTATTTTAAAGGTAAGATTCGGATTGAAGCGGTCCACCAGGTTTTCCCATTTTTCCCTCACTCCCAGGTACCGCAGTTCTGCGGAAAAATCTTCCCAAAAATCCGATTGAATCCAGCGAATCATTTCCGAAAAACCTCAATTTTTAAGCAACTATTGCCCGGAGCTTTTTCATTCTCAGATTTCCTGTTTGTTCGTAAGGCAAGCTTTCCCGGGTTGGTTGAAAATATAAGCACTCCTGCTTTTTTATTCCGGTGTTTCGCCCAAAGTCTCCAGACATTCGCGAATGCCGCGCATTGCCTGGAAAGCGTACACATCATCATCGCCTTTTTTATGTGCTACCCGGTAGCGGAATTCCTGTAAAGCCGCCTGGTAATTCCCTTCCTTTTTATAAATCGCTCCCAGGTAAAGATGCGAATCCAAATAGTCCTCAAGCCTAATAGAGCGCCGTATTGAATCAGACCGTTGTCCGGATCCAACGAATCGGCTTTGAAAAAGGCACGTTCAGCCTGCTCGCGTCGTCGCTGCTGGGAATAAATTTCGCCCAACATTGCCCATATCCGGGATGAGTAAGGATTCAAGTCAAGATACCTGACCAGGTATTTTTTGGCGAATTCCGGCGGTGCAGTGTAGGCAGGATTGTTTACCAATATGTACTGGCTCCATTTAATCAGGATTTCTTCGTCCAGCGGAAAAATCTCCAGGATTCGGCGATAAATAGCACCAGCGTTCCTAAACCCGAATTCCTGGAATCTCGACGGATGCAGGAAACTGAAGTTTAACAAAACATCAACATGAAACGGATTTTCGAGATACGCCTGTTTCAGAAACACCTCCGCGGCTTCATAATTTTCTTCCCAGATGTAGCTTTCGGCAATTATCAGGTTTAACCGCAGCGTCCGGTGGTCCTGCCGGGCATATTCCAACAACCGGTCCCGGCATCTTTGCAGCCGGCGTTTCCAGTCCGGAACTTTCCGGCTGTAGGGGTTCTCTTTCGGTGCCTGAAGCCGCGCTGCTCCCGCCAGCTTAATTCCCACGTATTGCACCCATTTGTCCACTTCCGGGTTTGCCGGCGAGGCTTTGCTTATTCGCTGCAGCAGGCTGTCACATTTTTGGTATTTTCGGGCGAAGAAATACGTTTTGGCAATTGCCAGCAAACTGTCCGGCGGCACAATTGCCGGTTCCGCTTCAGCGGTTTGGAATGGAAAAAATTCCCCAAAGGTTTCACCAACCCAGGTTCGGAAATCCCCCAACCGTGACCAGCGAAAATCCCGGTGTGCCGTTTTTACAATTTTTTGCGACGGATAAACTTTCAGGTAAAGCTCCGCCGAAAAACCGCTGCCGGTGCGATTTATTTTTCCTCCCAACACCCGGCGGACAGGAATTCCCGCATAGAACCGCGCTAAAAAATGGGGGTTTTCCACCGAGTCACCCGGTGTAATCCGGTAAAACCACTCAGCGGGCACAAAGAATTCCCGTTTATCTTTAAACGGACGAACATCTTCCGAAATCAGGCTGGTAAAATACTTTCCCAGCCAGTTCGCTTTGGTGTTCGACTGAAAGATTGCCACGCTGTATCGTTTATAAATTTGCGGGGGTGGGTTTTTAAACCAAATTACCAGGTACACAACCGTTAGGAGCACAACACTCAGAATCAACCAGCGGAAAAAATGTTTTCGGCTAAAAAGTTCGTTCACCCTGAGCATGAATAATAAAATAAAAAAAACAACCAAGTTTACCAATAAGTAGAGAAAAATACCACCCGGAACATTCCCGGACAGGTAGTCAATGAATCCAGCCATGAGCACCCTCTCCATTTCAATTTAGTTGACTGTTCATTTAATCGAATGGGAACATGTTTTTTACCGAAATATCGCCGCGAACTGCTTTGGTAACCGTGCGGGTGGAATCTTTTTTACTGCCTCGCATACTGATGCATAGTTGCTGCGCTTCCACAATAACCAGCACCCCAAGCGGATCTAATTGTTCCATTACGGCATCGGCAATTTGCGAGGTCATTCGTTCCTGCACCTGCAGGCGCCGGGCAAATACATCGATGAGCCTGGTGAGTGCCGAAAACCCGGCGACCCGGTTCCCTTTCGGCGCATAAGCTAAGTGCACTTTTCCAAAGAAGGGCAGCAGGTGATGTTCGCACATGGAATAAAAAGGAATATCTTTCAACAGGATTACTTCAGTATCAATTTCCTCCGATATTTCCGCTTCAATCTGTGGCTGGTTCTCCATGCCGCCAAAAATCTCCCGGCACATTTCCGCCACTCTCGCCGGCGTCTTGTCCAATCCCTCCCGGGTTACGTCTTCACCTATTCCTTCCAAAATCAGGCGTACTCCATCGGCAATTTTCTGCAAATCCATTGTACACTCCTAACTGCTTTTCTTTCAGTTGCACTGCTGTTTAACCGAACTTCACATGGTTTGACATGTCCCAAAAAATTCACCTTGCCCGTTCAACGCCGTTTCCCACTTCCCGACAAACACAGCGGTGCACCGTTGAATTTAGACATTGTTGCGAAATACTTTTATTAAAAAATAATTTTTATGGAAAAATTACCAATGCGCGGGCAATTACAAAAACAAAGCTCCGGCTAAATCCCACACCGGAATTTGATTTCAATCTTGCAGAAAAGCGAACGGCTGCCCGTCCCAGGTGGGTGAAAAAAGCAAAGGCGGTTTTCCGCGCTAAAAACTACCTTTGAAAAGGAATCGCAGCAAAAAACCGTTTTTTTTAAAAGCTGCAGAACCCGGCTTTCATCTAAATGAAAATAAAATATCTATTCTTCCGGATTTTCGGTTTTTCCCGAGCCGGCTTTTTTCCCGCCGCTTTTCCCGGGGTTTTTCGACGCCGCCGTTGACTTCACGGCAGGGGCAGGACCTTCTAACGGAAGCAGTTCCTGCTGAGACGGCTGCTGCGGTTTTTTCGCTGTTTTCCGTGGCGTGCGCGTTTTCTTCCTTCGATTGG
>MVCZ01000127.1 GCA_002049825.1 Candidatus Zhuqueibacterota bacterium 4484_188 | reverse complement strand
AGTTTGTATCTCAATTTCTCCGGCACCCCTTCCCCTTCTCCTACCAAGAGAAGGGGAAGGGGAAAAGTGATCGTTTATAGTGCCGACATTTTATAGGGGGATAGGGTTGAGGTTGATTCGTTTCTATCTGCATCATAATGACTTTACCACCTGTCAGCGAGGTATTACAGGCGTTACTAAAATCCGTTTGTTTTACCGGATATTCTTCCCTAAATTCGCAACGCTTTAAAATGCCCCCGTAGCTCAGTGGATAGAGCGATGGCCTCCGGAGCCATGCGCGCAGGTTCGATTCCTGCCGGGGGTACCAAAGCGGCAAAAGTTTTAGTTGTCGGATGAAATATGAAATCGAAAAAAAACTATCACAATATTTTCGTTTGACAAAAAAACAAATTTGTATTAAATTATAACGGTAAGACTAAAGAAGAAGGAAACGAGTTTATATGGCGCACCACAAATCAGCAATCAAACGGATCAAGATCGCGGAACGGAATCGGACACGGAACAGGTTCTATCGCTCCACAATGCGTACACAGTTGAAACGGGTTTATGCTACCGAAAACAGAGACGAAGCTTTAGGCGCTTATAACAAAGCGTCTTCAATTCTGGACAAACTGGTTGCGAAAGGGATTATTCATAAGAACATGGCTGCAAATAAAAAAGCAAGCTTGATGAAACATGTCAATTCATTGACATAGATGATGTTTCCCTCCTCAACCCGATGGAAGCCGCACGACACTCCCCGCCCTACGTGCGGCTTCTTTATTTTTATTCCCAGGTAAAACAAATCTGCCGGTGAAAACCGGTTTTCACATTCACCAAAAGTTTTTATTTCCGGAACAACTCGTCGTCCAGAATTTTTTCAGCAATTCTACCAAAGATAAAAGATTTTTCGCCGCACTTCGGGCAGATGAAATAGCTCATGTTTTCAACAATTCCCAGCACCTTGGTATTGACCTTCTGAAACATTTTCAAGCCGCGGCGGGCATCCACCAGGGCAACCTCCTGCGGGGTGGTTACAATTACCGCACCGGTAATCGGGGTTTTTTGCACCAGGGTCAACTGGGCGTCTCCGGTACCGGGAGGCAGGTCAATTACCAGCACATCCAGCTCGCCCCATTGCACGTCCCGTAAAAATTGCTCGACCGCCTTCATGACCAACGGACCGCGCCAGATGAGCGGGGCATCGTTTTCCACTAAAAAACCCATAGACATCATTTGTATGTCGAATTTTTCGATCGGGATAATTTTCTGGTCTTCGGTTACCCTCGGGCGTTCATCAATTCCCATCATAATGTGCACACTAGGACCGTAAATATCACTGTCCATCAAACCAACCTTTACCCCCCGCTTTGCCATGGCGATTGCCAGGTTAGTACTCACCGTCGATTTACCCACACCGCCTTTGCCCGAAGCCACGGCAATGATATTATTAATACCGGGAATCCGGGCACGGTCTGCCCAGGGGTCGTCGCTGGCGGCTGATTTTTGTGTCGTCATTTTCGGTTCGGGGATGGTTTCGATTACGGTGACGTGGTAATCGGGCAACTCTGCGTTCAGGGTTTGCTGCACCTGATCTTTTACCTGAATTTTCCTGCGAACCCTTGATTTCAATATCCTGGATTACGCCAAAGGAAACAATATCACGAGTAAAACCGGGGTAATTTATTTTGGACAAAATCTCACTGATTTTCTCCGGGGTAAGCTTGCTCATGTGAAACTCCTCATTATAACGTCTTATAAACAATATGCCGCACCGAAGTGTAGCAAATCTCACTGATTTTCTCCTGGGTAAGCTTGCTCATGTGAAACTCCTCATTATAACGTCTTATAAACAATATGCCGCACCGAAGTGTAGCAATTTCAAAGTGCAAAGGCCTGCCTGCTGCAGGCAGGGAATCCACTATATTGCATAATTAGATTCCCGATAATCCCGGAAAGCCGGGACGGGAATGAAATTCTATGAAAGTTCCACCCGTTAATAAGTTTATATTTTTTTGCTTTCGCAAAATTGAACTTCAATTGAATGACTTTGGTCTCACACACAGTATAGGTTTTTCCGGTTGCCGCATTTCTGTTGCGATTCTGAGTGCCGCTTTTTCGCATTCCCTTCCGGGTACCAAATATTACAGTTTGCATTTCCATTGACCCGATGCTAAATTAATAAAACAGAAAACGGAGGTTTTGCAATGAAAAAAACACTGCTCGTTTCGCTGCTCATATTTTTGTTTGTTTCGCCAAGTTTTGCCAGAGCCCCTTTCACCGAGTTTAAAGTCGGTTATTTATCGCCCAACGATGCCAAAGCCGGTTACCTTTTCGGCATCAACCTGGGGCGGATGATCGACGAAAGCCTGAGTTGGAGTTTCGATTTTAACTACTTTCAGAAAGGGTACAAAAAGACCACCACTGTGAACAAATATAAAACGCCAGGTGGGTTGGAAATCGAACAGGTTCAGCGGGAAATGGAATTCACCACCAGAATCATTCCGCTGTTTGCCAAGCTGAATTACGAACATCCCATCGGTTACAAAAGTCCGTTTTACCTGAGGGCGTCAGCCGGCTTGGGCTGGGAACTGCTCTGGAACAAAGAAGATAATTACGTGGACGATGTGCACAAGACGCGGTTTTTCCATGGCTTTGGCTGGCAGGGCAGCGCCGGCTTTGGAATGGAGATCAGCTCCTCCGCTAACTTTTTTGTGGATGCCATTTACAACGGCTCTACGGTAAAACGGAATAAAAAAACCACCGAGCTGGGTCTTCCCACCTGGGAGGAGCTGGATATCTCCGGATTCGGTTTTCGTGTTGGCGTGAGTATTGTCGGTTTCGGGTGGTAGAGGATTGAGCAGAGAAAAATTTAATCGGAACATAAATTTGGTTTTTGCCGCTCGCCATGTTTTGCGACGAGCGGTATTTTTTATTGCCCTGGCGCTGATGCTGCTCTTCGGCTGCGCCCGCCAGGTACACCGGGGACCGGGACCGGCGCTGCGTCCCAAGTTCCCCTCGGTTCGGGTGTTACTCGACGAGAACTTCACCACCGGCACACTGTTGTTGCTGGGCGATTACCGGCTGGACAGCGAGGAAGCTGTTTACATTCTGAATAAATCGGTGGGAACATTCCAGGTTCGATTCTCCGATGGAAGACTTCTCTTTCGCAGCAAACAGCGTCGGTTGAGTTACCGGCACATTGAAAAACTGGATTTCATTCCACTGAACGACAGCAGCAGTTTTCAGTGGAACGGGACGCTCTACCGGGGAAAAATCACATTCCGAAAGATCGGTGGGAAAATTGCGGTGGTGAACACGCTGCTCTTGCCCTGGTATTTGGAAGGAGTGGTTCCCAACGAGATCCCCAGCCACACCCTGGATTATCTACCTGCAATAGAAGCCCAGGCAGTCGCCGCCCGGACTTTCGCCTTTTACCAGTTGCAGCATCCTGCGGCGGATTATTTCGACCTGTTTGCCGATACCCGCAGCCAGGTGTACCGCGGCACCGGCAAGAACGCGCCCCTGGCAAATAAGGCAATCCGGGAAACAATGGGGCTGGTTTTGGCAGATTCTGCCGGCAAGGTGACGGAAACGCAGTACCATTCCACCTGCGGGGGCATTCTGGATTCCGGCAACAAATATTTTACCGGCACTGCCCGCACCAATGGAGTGTTGAATGACAAAAACGATGGCGATTTCAATTGTGCCGGCTCGCCCTTATTCCGTTGGGTGCGTAGTTTGAATACTCGCACGTTGCTAAAAAACTTAGTGAGCGAAAATTTTATTTCCGCCCCGGTGGCGGACTCGCTGCGCAAAAACGGTTTTACCCTCGGTTTGCAGGTGCTCTCCCGTTCAGCTTCGGGGCGCATTACCAGACTGCGGGTGCAGATCAATGACCACACCATTGATGTGGCGAATAACCGAATTCGCCGCCTGTTGAGAACCGGTGACGACGGCGCTCTGCCGAGCAACCTGTTTTTCCTGAAAAGCTCCCGGCAGGACTCGGCAAAATTTTACATCATCGGCGCCGGCTTCGGTCATGGGCGGGGCATGTGCCAGTGGGGCGCCATCGGGCAGGGACTCGATGGAAAAACGTATCGGAACATCTTACGCTTTTATTACCCCGCTTTGACGCTTAAAAAAATATATTAATTCATGGCGGGATGAAAGAAAAGCTCACGGGTAAAACAGAATGAAGAAAATTTACAGTGCGAAAACATTTTCATATTTCCTGGCAGTGCTGTTTGGGGTAAGCGTATCCATCGCCCAGCCCTCGCAAAAGCTAAAAACATTTCTTTGGGAAAAAGATTTTGAAACACTCCGGAAAAATTTTGCGGAAGATCAAATCATTTTAAAAGATATTGGCGATATTAAACAGCGGTTGGAATTAAGATCGTTTACCGAGGCACCCGGAATGCGTGTTCAGATTTTTGCCGGTACCGACCGCGAGAATGCCGAAAACATTGCCGAACAGGCGAGGGCATGGCAGTTAGATTCGGTGTACGTGGAAGAATCGAAAGATCTGTTCAAAGTGCAGTTGGGAAATTTCCGGGAACGCATCGAAGCGGAAAAGCTGTTAGACCGGTTGCGGTTTAAAGGAATGGAAAATGCCTGGATTGTTCACACCGCCATTCACGTACCAAAATCGTCGGTTAAACGGCAAACGTCAGAGCCGGAAGCAGCCGATGTTGCCGCTTCCCTGGTTTATACAATCCAGCTTTTTGTAACCAAAGATGCTGTGAAAGCCCGGCAATTTCAACAGGAGGCTTCGAAGGAAATTCCGCAGCCGGTTTGGATAAGACCGGAGGGAAACTTGTGGAAGGTGCTGGCGGGTAAATTTGATGACGAGAGCAGCGCGCGGCAGTCCCTGTCAGCAATCCGCAGTGCTCATTTTCCGGATGCCTGGCTTACCCAGGTGGCAAAATAATGGAAACACAGCAACGGTTCACTTTTAACAAAGGAGTGTGAAATGAGGTATAGTATTCAAAAGGGAAATTTGAAAATGAACGGCTTGGTTGAAAAACTTATTCAACGCAAGACCGACAAGATCGAAACACTACTCACACATTATCATCCCGAGTTGATCGATTTAAAAATAAAGATAAATAAATTGGAAGATAAAGGAATTTTTACCGTCCAGATGTTGCTTTCCCTGCCCAGCCAGGTGCTGCGGTCGGAAAAAGAATCAAAAGACAAAAAGAATCAAAAGACGTGGTTGAGGCGATGGGCTTGGCTTTCGACACCCTCATCCGCGAAGTGAAGAAATTCAAAGAACGACTGCGCAAAGAGCACACCTACAGCAAAGTATAATCTTAAAACTTCGGCGGATATTCTTTAAACCACCGGAAAGCTCGATACATAATCATCATTTTCCGGTGGCATTTGCCCTTTTTATTCTTTGGCAGTAAATTCC